>JAITUN010000164.1 GCA_031286285.1 Bacteroidales bacterium
GATGTCTATGGCAGAAATTAAAAAAGTAAAAATCAACGAACAATGGCATGACGCAGAAATAACAAAGAAAACAAAAGAAATACTAAAAAAATTAAATATAAAACATATTACGTAAAAGAAGAGAAAGTTAGGGATCAATTGAACCCAAATAATGATGCGTATTGGGGTTCAAGGGGAACGGAAAAACCAAATCGCTAAATGATCCACCGCTCATCTTTTTAAGGATGATTTATTTGGTGAGGGTCTAAATCTCTTATCTTATTTATCTAGCTATACTGCACTTCTGTTTAGTGCGATACTCTTTGAATTTCTATTTGAAAATGTACAATGATGGCGCCATTATTGTGACATTTATTATAATTATTATCTATTGAAAGGAGGTGAGTTGTATGAGCAAGAAAGCTCCAACGCCAATGACGCAATCAGCGGCGGCGCGGATTCAAGGCGCGGTTGCTAAAGCTGGAAACGGCGGAGTAAAAAGCGGTAGCTTCCCGGCGCGCGCACAAGCGGCGGCGGCAAGGAACGGGAAGAAATAGCTTCTGCCCGTAAAAACAAGGGGAGAGAAGCCCTGTTTTTCTCCCCTTTTTTATGGCTAAGAAAAAGTGTTTCTAAGCGTGTAAACATTAAAGAAAGGATTGGAAAATTGAGATATGATGAACTTGTAATCATAGAAGAACAGATACTATTCAATGAAAAAATCTCTCTATTGATGTGTGAGGAAGAGAGCGGCTCACTGTTTGAAATTTTGACAATTAAAACGGATACGGATGAGGAAAGTCGATTAGTTGACAGGTTGTTGAAAAATGATATTAAATTGTTGATCGGTAGCGATATATCCGGTATTCAGAAAGTTCTTGATTGCGGTAGATTTGACGATGATGAAGCAAAGGTATATATTAAATACGAGTATTTAAATCATAGCCGATTGGAAAAGGATAACTCAAACTCAAAATTATCGACGTTTAGGGATATTTTAACCACGCTTAATAATTTGAAAAAAGCGAATAAAACCGTTCACGTAATTTCTCCCGACAATATTTTTGTAGATGATACGGGAAATGCGAAACTTGCGTTTGTCGGTTTGTTTGAACTTTTTAAACAGCAGGGATTGTTGGATAAGGAATATTTATCACCGAATGTCATAGAAAAAGAAACCAAACCAAACATTCAAGATGATATTTACTCCGTTGTAAAAACGTTTGAGCCGTTTTTGAAATCGTTGAATGATATGAGCGCAGATAAAATTCTAGAAAAAGCGCTTGAATCGAACAGGCAAGGTCGTTTTACGAATTATCTTGAAATTTTGGATTTAGTTGATAAAATAGATTATACACCAACATTTGACAAAATGTTAAAAATAGGGATGCATCCTGACAAAAGAGAAGCGTTTCACCCGATTCTTGAAGAGATGAATAAAAAATGTTATATGATGATTGAACCTGAATTGGCCAAAAATGAAAAACGTGATATAACGGGAATTTTTTCAACAAATAATTGGCATGGTCGATTTTTTGTTCAAAAAAATTATTGGGTGGAGGACACTGAAAGCAGTATTTGTATCGGTTATTACCATGAGGGGATACACAACAAATTTGACAACCTTAGCAGTAACTGGTTTCTTGCTGATTTTTCATTTTCGTTTGATGATTTTTCAACGAATTTTGATTCCTTCGGTTTTTTTGAAGGAAAATTTAATAAACAATGTCGGCTCACGGATTTGAACAAAACAAAACAGAGGGCGGTGGATAAATGGCGAACATTGCCGGAAAAAGAGAGGGAATATATTGAAGAAAATGCGTTTTGTGCGAAGTATGATAAAATTGAAATTAGAAAGGCCGGTGTTGAGTTTTTTCTTGTTGATCTCAAATACGATTGGGAAAAGATAAAAGCGTTCAAAAGCGAGAAAATCACTCTATATTCTAACGATGTAAAAATCGGCAAAATAGGAAGTTGTCGTCCCAAAGATAATGTGATAATTATCAAAGACTTACTTTGCGATGAAAAGGAAATATCGAAAAAAGGTGAGTTATATGAAGATGTGCGACAAAAAGTGAGCCAGTATAAAAAACAGGTTGAGGCGTGTCAGAAGATTATTAAGCGAAATATCGTAAACCCGGATCTTTGCGGCATCCTCGCAACTGATGCGCCGATGCCGCATAATGAAAAAATTTGGGATGATGAATATGAAAATTTCAAAGAAAAAGTTTTTAACCAAAAATTGAAGACTGATAATACGCAAAGCGAAGCGGTTTTGGAGGCTCTTTCTTACAAGCCTATGTATCTTATACAAGGTCCTCCGGGCACGGGAAAAACTACCGTAATAGTTGAGCAGATTCGTCAGATAATAGCACATAAAAGTGATGCTAAGATTTTGATAACTTCGCAATCAAACCTCGCGGTAGACAACGTCTTAGAAAGGATCGAAAAGATAAATCAAAAAGAAAAACAAAACCTTTTATTTATGCGTTTGGCAAGTGAAAGCGAGGATAAAAACATAAATGTAGTCGATGCGATTAAGCCGTATACTTATGATAGGAAGTTAAAGAGCTGGATAAATGATACTATTAAAAAATCGGAAAAATCTTTTAACAAACGTTTTCCTGAGCTAGGAAATAACAAAGGGCTCTTGTTTCTGATTGAATTTTACTACGAGATTGATTTTAATGGCTCGTTTGACGAATTTAAGAAAAAACTAAATAATAGCAAAAGCGGAAATTTCGTCAAAAAAATATTTGAGCGCACTCAAAATATAAGCGATGTAAAGAAAATTTTTGAAAAAAAACTTGATGTCGATGTTTTTAAATTCAAAAAAATACAAAAAGAATGGTTTGTTTTTTTAAACAATGCCACAAATAATAAAAATAAGTCTATGTTGAATTATGGAAATGAATCGATTGATTTTTTAACGGCAATGATGATGCAAACCAATATAATAGGAGCAACCTGCATTCACATAGCGAGTTCAAAATATTCAAAAGTTGATTTCAAGTTTGATTATGTAATTATGGATGAAAGCAGTAAAGCGTCACCAGCCGAAACGCTTGTACCCGTAAGCATGGGGAAAAATATTATTTTAATAGGCGACCACAAACAACTTCCGCCGGTAATTACTCGCGAAGACGCGGTGGAACAAAAAGTAAAGGAGGAACTAGAAGACAACGGGCTTGACATGGAAAAGGAATTTGGCGAAAGCCTGTTCGAAAAGCTGATTAAAGTGTTCGAAGAAGACGAGGAAAAGCAAAAATATGTAAAGATGCTCGATGTGCAATACAGAATGCCTAAGCAAATCGGCTCGCTTATTTCAAAGCATTTTTATGACGGAAAATTAAAAAACCCGTGCTTGAAAGTAGTTCCCGATTTTGATAAAGGTAAATCCCATGGACTGACACCGCTCAAACCGGAACTGAATACTTCTATTGTTTTTATAAGTTCGTCCGAATATGAAGATCATAATGATAATGCTAATAAATATAAACGCCAAAATCATTGCAACGCACAGATTATAAAAGATATATTGGAAAAATTGAATACGTTGTACAACGGAAATTCGCAAGAGGAAACTCCATTCACAATAGGGGTCATCGCAGGTTACCGCGGACAGGTGGAATGGCTTCAAAAAACTGTAAACCTATTTCAATATGAAAATTTTGTAAAAATAGATGCCAACGGTAACAAGAGAGGTCTAATTAAAATCAATACGGTCGATCAGTTTCAAGGGGCGGAAGAAGACATAATAATCTACGACATTGTTCGTAGCGACAGAGGAAACGCAAACATCGGTTTTCTTGATGATTATCGTAGAATAAACGTCGCTTTTTCGAGGGCAAAACGTCTTTTAATTATCGTCGGTGATAGTGAATACTTAATTAAGCGAGCCACGCTTAATCCGGGAGGCAAATTTAAAGAATTTAAATTACGCCAAATAGCAGAAGACCTGCAAGAGCAGGGGTTGATATTTAATTCATTAGAGGAGGTATTTTAATATGAAAAAAGATATATGGAATATTACGACTGATGAAAAGTTCCAAAAAGAGTGGGAGCTGTTTCAGCATGAACATTCTACGGAAGACTATAAACTTCTATACGTTTTTGATATCTATCTGCCGTTTTGGCAGGTAAAACAAGACGTGTTTGTTGAAAAAGAGATGGAAGACAACAGGTTTACAAAAATTTTATTGCGGCTTATTGACAGTAAAATCAAGTCGCGGTCGGAAATATGTTCGTTTTTAGGTATCGAAGAAGACAACTTTTGCGTAATGCAACTTGATTTTCTAACCAAACTTGGATTTATCCGAGAAATTGGGGAAGAAGATTACGAAATTACCCACGAAGGATTATCATTCTTAGAAGATAACAAAAAATTGACCTCTATGGAAAAGTGGGAGTTCGAGTTTATGATGGTTGAAAAAGCGATATATCTCAAGAGCGATCAGACAGGCCAGTTTTTTGACCCGCAGACACCTTTTGACGCGAAACAACTTACAGATATGAAGAAAGATAAATTTTCAGGCTACAAAATTTTGGAATCACATAAAATTAGGGGATTGGATGAAAAAATCCAAATAGAACACAAAAACTATCCAACTCGCAGAAAATTGGTTGAACAAAGAAACGAATTTTCATGTTTTTTCAACAACCAGCATAAAGACGCTACGTTTTATGATTTTGCCGATAATGAAATTGAGCGCCACAGAAGAAACATTTGTTTTCTGGCTTTTCTATACGAAAATGAAAACAACCCGGATGATCGAAAAATAGACATACGTCAATCGGAAAGATCTGTTTTAACGTTCGACAAGCATGAGCTTGAACGAACTTTGAGTAAGCAAGTGACTGAATATGTTCTTAAAAACGTTATTATCGAAAATAAAGATACCAAAGATCAAAAAATACAAGTCATTGATACAAGTGATGGGAAATATTGCCACGAATGCGGAACACAGCTTAATAAAAACGCCAAATTCTGCATAAAGTGTGGAGAAGAACAGGAAACTGTTTTCGGATAGTGTTGGTTTTGAATCGGGGCGTTGCGGGTGTCCCCGCTCTGTAAAGAGTGTGATCGCTCAAAAGATTGATTTTGCTTTGAGACATAATATATCTTACTATTAAAAGTGGAGGGTATTTTGTCTCAACAAAATTTTGTTTGCCGACGCAAGGCCGCAGTCGATCAAATAAAAGCTCGCAACGGCTGGATTAGGATGGGCGCTCCGGTATCAACTGTCGGTGTGAAAAAATGTATCATAATCATGCGTAAAGTCAATACTTGTCTGCAAAAAAGCTAAAAATGGTTTTCGGGCCGCTTGCGCGATCTTGTTAATGCAGCTTCACAACCCAGTGACCGGTCTTTTTAGGGCCTATGCGTTCGATAAGCCCGGCCTCTTTTAGGCTCTCAATATTTCTCCGAATATTGCGTTCATGGATCCCTAATTTAGTTGAAATCACCGCTATAGTTACGTTTGGATTAGTAGAAAGTAGATTTAATATGGCACGTTTAGTGTCATTTATTAGGGCGTTGTTATTGCCGTTTATTAGGGCGTTATCGGCGTTTATTAGGGCGTTAATGTTATCTTCTCTGTTTTTTATAGTGACATCTATAGGGGTATCTACAACGTTATTTGGGGCGTCCGCATTAATCCCGATATTTGCATAAAACGTCAGCGAAAATTCTCGATCGTATTTAAAATTTATCTCCGGCGCAGGTTTTCCCCAAGCCTCACAGGCTACAGCGATTTTCTCAATTCCGCGGCCCCATGATTCAATCTGTCCAGATCGAAAAAACGCGCTCGCAATGTACGGATTGTGCGGTTGGGAGCGATGTGTTTTTTTCAAGTCTTCGACCGTCCAGCCCAGTGGCAAAATACCGTCGTTATAAATGATGACCTTGTTGGGAAATACTTTTATTTGAATTGGAATTGGTTTGCTGTAATCTCTGTGGACAATGGCATTCGTTATCGCCTCCCGGAATGCCGCGTGGGGCACGGGATACGTTTCTATCCGTTGTATACCCTCGTAACTGATGATGCCCTTGAAGTAGTTGAGGTATACCGTTTCCATGACCCTGTCAGGCATCGTTATCAGCGGGCCGTGGATTTCGTGCTGGTATCTGAGGTCGGCGCCGCTCTCGAACATACCGATTTTTACATATGCCCCAGGAACCCATTTCTCGGGATCCTGGTGAAAAAGGAGTATGGCAGCCCGTTTAAAATACCTGCCCTCGGTGAGTTGTAGCGTGTCTAACAATCTCTCATTCGAAATATCCAAATCTTGCGCCGTCAGACGGGTACTGTCGATGGCTTTTCTGCGGAATGCTCTGAAAGCGTCGCTCTCAAAGTCGCCAAAATCCACATACGGTACTGGGACACCGTCCCAAGTTTTGCCCTGCTTGCGCAACATGAACTCGTCGAGAGCGCTACCTGTTAATCCTTGAGTAGTGCTTCCCGAGCGTATGTAGTAGACGCCATGGTAACTGATTGGAAAGGGATGCCCTCTTACCGTCATAATGATATATTGATTGCTATTCGCCTCGCGCACATCTAAGTTAACGACAATCGCCATGGCATTTTTGACCTTGTTTGGCAAGTCTCCCAATAGTTTCCTTACATTTGGAACACCAACAACGGTACCGTCGTCTCGCCGCCCAATTTCCAATACTCCGCCATTGCCGTTAGCAAACGCGCATATCGTTCGCATATGGTCATCATGCCATGATTCTTTCCACTCAACCGCCTGATTCTCCAAAATCCCTCCTACGCCGATGCTTGGATGTTCTTTGTGTATGGAACTAATATAATTTATGCCGATTCTTACTGCGCCAGCCACAAAATTAATACCCACCCTAAATTTTTTCCAATCAATTCACGCAGGTGTGAATTTTACATGCTTGCCCCGCTCATGTCATTGGTTCTCGTGGAATTTTGACGATAAACTGCTCGCCGTTTTCATCGTTGATAAATTCGATATTCGGTTGTTCTTTGACTGCGCGTTTCAGCCCTGATCCTAAGCCGCTGTATGGCAGAAGGTAGGAACTGAACATTGCCATTTGGTTGTTGCGTATTACGGCATTTCCGTATTTGATTTCTTCTACGGTTAGGCCGTTTGGAAGTTTCCCCGGGCTGATAATTTCTACTCTATCGTCGAATATAAATAGTCTGACCGGTGCGTTTTTAAAATAATCTCTGTGTATCATGGCATTTTGCAATACTTCAATCAGCGCGGTTTCAGAAATTTCTAAAATGCCTATGGAATTAAAATTTTGTCCCCTCTGCACGTGTCTCAAGTTGCTTTTGAGAAAGTCCATTCCTTGTTTGAAAAGCATTGGGACAGTTCCTTTAAAATCTTCGGGTTTTGATCTGTACATGGTTTCAGCCAAATCATTACCGAAGAATGAAACAGCTTTTATTGTAAACGCCGGTTTGCTATTTTGCGGAGTTTTACCGAAAAAAAGCAAGCCGGCAAGCGTTACGCGCCCGTCTGCCAACACTTTTTTTGCCCTTAGCGCTTTTTCGTAAGTTAGGCCTTTTGCTTGAAAACTTTCCTTGAACTCTTTCTGAAAATATTCCGAAAAGCATTGTTCATTGATGTCTTCTATGGTTGTATCGTAGACCGGCATTTCGTCTGCCGTTAGATTTCCACTTTGTTGAAAAAGCCGCATAATCTCGGAATTTTCTGTCATCAACCTTTTATTTGAGCCTTGTTTTATGTAAATCTCACCCTGCGGTGTTTTGTAAGGTTTGTTGATCCCTTCCGGCACGTGGACTACTAAAACGCGTTTTGGTGCGCCCGATTCCATAATTTTTACCACTTCCGTTGCGACATAAACCGTAGGCTTCAGACTATCTGCGTATTCCGCGATTTTGCGGTCGGCATATTCAATTTGTTCCGGGGACAATCCAATGATATCGTTGGATTTGTCTTTAATGCCTAATAATATGATTCCGCCTATAGAGTTAGACATGGCGACAATCTCGCGGCACATGCTCTCAGCTTGAGGCAGCGTTTCTTTAAACTGCACCCTGCCTACTTCACCGTCTTGAATAATATCTAATAATTCCGTTGCGTCCATAGTATTTTCCTTTTAATTGATACTCCAACACACTATAAAATGTATCATAATCACGCGTAAAGTCAATATCTACTCGCAAAAAATTAAAAATAGCTTTCGAACCGCTCGCTCGCGCTTGGCAGTTATATCGAAAAGATAGCAGGCCGTTAGAGCTACCGAAGTGATCTGATAACACGCTTGGGGCGCATGCTGAACTGAATTTATAATTTAGCGCCGTATTGAGGTTGGGGGGATGTGGAGTTTTTTTGTAAATTTATGGAGAAAAGGGTGGCTGACGAAATTATTTTTAAAAAAATGAAAATAAAATTTGATTTTTTAAGAAAGATAGTGTATATTTATGAAAGTAAGCAGTTTTTTGGCAAAAAACTCTTGTTATGATGTATTTTCACATCTAAATAGGAGGTTTTATGTCAAAAAAACAAGGTAGCACCAAAAAAGTTTTAAGTCTTCCCCAACCTCTAACCCGAGAGTGGCTGGCGGGTCTTAAGGACATATCCAATTTTGCCGTTGGCAATGCACTAGCTGATTTTTTTCAGGTGGTGAAAAATGCTGGCAGTGAAGTGCTTTCTTCTAGAGAGATGGAGATTGCACTTGCCGATCATATATTCCTGCATAAAAATTACTGTAAAGAACTAGACGAGTTTTTCGCGGAAAACTATCCTGATACATTGAAAAATGCCATGAGATTGGGGTTTAAATATTATTTAGGCGAAGATATTTATGGCGAACCTATAGAGCATCCACATTTTCAGTTTCTGCTGGATTTAATCAAAGAAAAACCGGGCTTTTCGGATTTTTATGAAGTATGCTGTTCATTAAAAAAAGATTATGACACCTATGTTAAGAATGTTCGAAAAACTTGGCTGAAAGTAAAGGACATTAGCTTTGAAAAAGCTATTTTAGCAGTGAACGTCTTGTACATTAAGATTTTTTCATCGCACCTTAACGATTTTCACGAACAATACAACAATATCCTTCAGCAAAGAAGTACCTTTCTTTGTGCTATAAACACTTATTTGAATAAGATAAGAAAAAACGGTAAACCTATTAATGGTAATATATGGAAAAATGAAAAAACTTTTACTATAGAAATGGACAATCATTCAGAAAACATTAATAAAGAACTCAAAAATATACTCACCCACCACATTCAAGCAATAATGCAATTGCGAGTATACCGAAGTGATGTTTGTGATTCATTTATTTATGATAATACTTTTGAATATGATATGGAAAAGCGAGTTTATGAGTATAACTATAAAGATGATGTTTTATGCGATATGAAAAATCGCTTATTGTTAGAATATTACGAGTCGATAGGAATAAAAATAAGAACAGACATTTACACCCTACTTTTAATGGATTATTTTGGATTAGAAGAAGAATTCAGCCATAACGGTAAAAGTTATAATTTATATGAGCTTCTGTTTGAAATGGAGTTCCTTAACCGTGATAATCTTTTTGATGTGATGAACGATACGGAAGAAGAGGTATCTCTTACAAGGCAATTTTATGCTTCAACGCCTGATAGATGCGACCGATTAAAATTGCTCAGCACGGATATAAGTAATAATGAATCACAAATAGATTTGAGTTTATATAATATATTCTATTATGGGCAATCAGATATGTTCGTTACTTTTCCACATATTGCGGCAGCCGGCAATTTTGGATACTTCGCTTTGATACACCGCCTAAGAAAGTACAATAATAACTGTAAAGAAGTCAAATTAATGGCTGGGCGAATTGAAAACATTGTAGTTCGATTGTTTGAAAAGTGTCCGGCCCCAATATTTGCCGATGCCAAAATAACCTCAAGTTACGAATTTGATCGTCAGGGAATAAAGGGAGAAATTGATGTAGCGATATATAAAGACAAAACATTGATTTTAATTGAAGTAAAATCGACTTATGGGATTGTAATGCTTGATGAAAGATTTAGACATGAAAGGCATTTAATCTATGCCGGGCACCAATTAAATAAGGTAGTTAAAGCCTTGCAAGAAGATGCGGAATTACTTGCTGAAGTGACCGGAGATAAAAATATTAAATTTGATGATTTGAAGGTAGAAACGATGATTGTCAGCACATCTTTTGAATTTGACGGTCAAAAATTTCAAGGGCATAAAAAACGTTCGTTGTTGGAGTTAATGCTCGCTTTACGCAATAATGCGTATGATTTAGTTCGGTTAAGCCCGAAAATCAAAAACCAATACCAAAATAATCCAAATAATAAAATCAGCCTGAAGAACCTTGATTTGTATGATACTAAAACCCCGAGCGTTGAAGATTTTCTCAACGCATTAAACTTTAATATTTGGGAGGAAGTTCTACCATACTGGGAAGAGAAATTATAAATTAATTTTTTG
>JAITUN010000183.1 GCA_031286285.1 Bacteroidales bacterium
GAAAAATGGGTTCAGGAACAATCGAAAAATACCTATATCCGTATTGACGATCAATTTTTGAATTGTAATTTTAAATTTTTAAACAAATAAACGAAATAACTTATTTTCCCGTTTACTACACATGAAACAGTACAAAGATGATGTAGAAGCCATTGCAGGCTTTTTAGAAAAATACCAGGAGATTAAACAAGAAATTGCCAAAGTTATCGTCGGGCAAGACCAAGTGGTTGAAAATGTGTTAATTCCCATTTTTAGTCGTGGACACGGGTTGCTGATAGGCGTTCCAGGATTGGCAAAAACGTTATTAATCAGCACAATCAGCGAGGTCATGGGACTGACTTTTTCGCGCATACAGTTTACGCCCGACCTGATGCCGTCTGATATTGTCGGTTCGGAGATTTTAGACGAGCATAAATCGTTTAAATATATACAAGGTCCCGTTTTTGCCAACATTCTGCTTGCCGACGAAATCAACCGTACCCCGCCAAAAACGCAATCGGCGCTATTGGAAGCGATGCAGGAACGCGTTGTTACCGTTGCCGGAAAACCTTATCCGCTACCCGACCCGTTTTTTGTCCTTGCCACGCAAAACCCGATAGAACAGGAAGGAACCTATCCGCTTCCCGAAGCACAGTTAGACCGTTTTATGTTTAACATCATTTTGGATTATCCTTCGTTTCAGGAAGAAGTTGATATTGTGAAATCTACTACTTCGCCCGGACAGCAAAAGCCGGAAATAGTGGTTTCCCGCGAAGAGATTCTTTACTATCAGGAGTTGATTCGCCGCATTCCCGTCGCCGACAATCTCTATGAGTATGCCGTGCGTTTGGCGTCAAAAACACGTCCGGGAACTGCCGCATCCCACGAATGGGCAAACCTTTATCTCAACTGGGGCGCCGGTCCGCGTGCTTCGCAGTTTTTGATTATCGGCGCCAAATGCCATGCCGCCATTCACGGAAAATATTCCCCCGACATCGAAAATATCAATGCCGTTGCCGACATCGTTCTACGGCACCGTATCGTACGAAACTTCAAAGCCGAAGCCGAAGGAATTTCAGCAGAAGATATTATCGGGAAGTTCATTTCGAGTAGCAAGTAGTTGAGGTTGTTGACTATGGGTTGATGTTTGTTTTTTTTGTACTAATCGAATAATAAACCTTAAATGTTAACAAAATTATACAGAAAATACGTTTCACAAGAAGTCCGAAATAAAATTTATGATATTTTTCTCGGAGGTATCCTCTTTTTTTTTCGTAATTTCTCAGAAAATATCAAAGCAAAATCTTATTACTATTTCCGATGGTTTTTGTCCGACACAGAAAAAAACCGTTGCTATATTTTTATGGGGAAACATAAACTAATGCCTCTTCCATATCCTTTTAGATTAGAATACAGCAAAATAGATGTTGATTGTCAATTTGATGAAAAATATGGAATGTTTTTCGTAAACCATTTCGGAAATAAATTGTATTTTTCTAAATCACTCAGAAAAAAAGAGGTTATTAATAAATATCAACAATTGACATCTGAACAAGACCCTCGTTCGCCTCACCAGTATGTAAAAGATATAAACCAACTTCAAGGAAAAATTTTGTTAGACATTGGCGCTGCAGAAGCAATGTTTTCGTTAGATGCTATTAATTCAGTAAAAAAAGTATATTTATTTGAATGTAAGCAAGAATGGATTGATGCTTTAAAATTAACTTTTGCCTCTTGGGAAAACAAGGTTGAGATTATAAACAAATATGTAAGCGATTCTAACGATGAAAACAATATCACCATTGACCATTTTTTGGAAAGAAAAGAAAAGGAATCTCTTTTTCTCAAAATGGATATCGAAGGATATGAGCAGGCTGCTTTACGTGGAGCGGTAAAAACTTTCAGGGATGCACAAGATATTGATTTTTCCATCACAACCTATCACAAAAAAAATGATGAACAGAAAATTGCTGAATTTCTCCAACACTATAACCTCGAATACGAACAAACAGAAGGTTATTTCTTTTGTCTATTAAAAGGAAATAAAGGTTTAAGAAGAGCAATTATCAGAAGTAAAACGATTTAAAAAGTAACCATGAAAATCACATTGAAAAACATTATTCAAATAATTCCTCGTTATAGTAAAAATGTATTTGCTATTTTTTTTTATAAGTTTTTGAGTTTTTTTTATACTAATAAAGAAAAGTTTCGCAATGCTTGGATTATTTGTGAACGTGGAATAGAGGCACAAGACAATGGTTATATGCTCTTTAAATATATCAGAACGCATTATCCTGAAAAAAAAGTTTATTATTTAATTGATTTTTCAATGCCCGATTATGATAGGGTGAAAGAGTTAGGCAATGTCATTTGCTACAATAGCTACAAACATAAAATGGCTTTATTTTTTGCTTCACATTTCATTTCTACACATGTTGGGTTTATGATGCCTTGGAGTTATTTGTTATTCAAAACATTATTCAGAGGGAAAAAAAATGCAACTTACGTTATGCTCAATCATGGAGTAGTAAAAGATGATGATAGCAAGAAGATGAACAAACGACTGACGGGTTTAGATATCTTTGTGGCAACCACAAAACCCGAAAAAGAATGGTTGATTTCCAACCGGAATTATGGTCTTAAAGAAAAAGATGTTCCGCTTACGGGTGCAGGACGTTATGATTATTTTACCAAAAAACAACCTGAAAAACAGATCGTTTTCCTGCCTACATGGCGAAAATATCTAATAGAAAGAAATATTGAACAAAAAAACAACTACGATTTGGTCAAAGATTTTGAAAAAACCACTTATTTTAAAGCCATATTTGAGTTTTTAAATAATAAACGGGTTCATTTGCTTTTGCAAGAAAATAATGCGCGGCTTATTTTCCGTCCTCACCCCGAAGCACAACGAATGTGTTCGCTGCTTACCCATCTTCCCTGTAATATTATCATAGCAAATAACGATAATACATTATTGCTGGATTTATTGCAAGAAAGCGCCATGCTGATTACCGACTACTCTTCGGTAGCTTTCGATTTTGCCTATATGAAAAAGCCTCTTATTTATTATCAGTTCGATCATCAGGAATTTTTAGACAAACATTACGCCAAAGGTTATTTTGATTATGACCAAGATGGTTTTGGAACGGTTGTCAATGAAGAAGATCAACTCATAAATGAAATCGAACGCATTATTGCCAATGACTTCTCCATGGAAGAATTGTATATGAATCGCGTGGATAATACTTTTTTATTTCACGACAATAAAAATTGTGAAAGAATATATAACGCAATCATTAACTACAGATAGTTACAAAAATGACAAAAGTATAAAAAAAGGCTGTCGAAAATGAACAGCCTTTTTTATTTTCCAACTTTTCTACTACTTCGTCCAGTCTTCCTCTTTCATGCGCACATATTGTTTGTAGCGCCATTTGGCGTTTTCTTGTGC
>JAITUN010000262.1 GCA_031286285.1 Bacteroidales bacterium
AAACTTTTATTATCGGGAATACTGTGATTTACCGTAACTTTGAATATGGCAACTGCCGAACCTCCTGCCGGTATTGGGCTTGTAATTTGTGCGGTAGCGTTGACAATAGCCAGTAACGGATCGTCGCAAGCGATAGAAACGTTAAGCGTTCCTGATGTTGGGTCAGATCCTACATTTTTTACAGTAACTTCTATCTCTTCGTTTTCAGAGATATAGGTTAATTTGTCTGCTCCGACAACAGAATAACTGTTATAAATAACAAAAGCTCCATTGGCGGGAATACAGTCTATCGTTTCATAAATGGTCGTTGTGTTGAAAGCGGTAACTACAAGAAGCACATCTCCGGGTAAAAAGTCATTTGCAATACTTACGAAGCCATCTTCATCGGTAAAGGTGCTATAATAAGTTCCGTTTTGAGAGATACAAACCAATGCATCTTCAACAGGATTACCATCAGCAGTAATAGTTGTTTCGTAATTGGTGCCTACAATGATGGTAGGCATGGAAGAGGCAAGTACAACAGGTTGTTTGGTTCTTAATTGCAATGAGGCGTCTCCAAAGGTTGTCCATGTGTGAGCAGTATTAATATCTTCGCCGGCTTGAGCTTCTGTTAGCATTAAATTAGCTGCATTTACTACTATGGCGCCCCAGGTTGTACGTTGTTCAGTGGTAGTTATTCCGTTTTCGCCCGAGTGTTGTGAATAATTATATCCACCTGTCAAAATATCATAAAAATAGTCTTGTCCACGCATAGGAGGATTCCATGGTTGGTTAATGGATGACATCCACGTAACCACGGCGCCGCCGTTTTGTTTTTTCAACCATTTTTCTGCAAAACAACCGCCTCCATGATTATGAAAAGAGCCGTTAACACAAGCCACTGAAACGATAAAGGGTAATTTATCTCCATTGACCAATGCATCTACATCATTGTTGTTGAATCCGGTTGTAACAAACATATTCCAATCTCCATGTCCGCAATAGGCAATGGTAGAAGCTCCTGAATTGATATGACCGGTAAGAATAGTTTTATTAGCATTGGGTTCATAGTTTTGATTATGAACTGTATAAGTAAATAGTGGAACTTGAAGACGTTGCGTGTAAATTTTTGTAACGTGAACATAATCTATCTCTCCATCATCACCCGGACCTTGATTGGATGCAATTCCAATAAACGATTCGTGCCAAGTGGGATCCATGTTTGGAGTTTTTTCATAGTCAATAGCTTTATTGATTTGGGTTACAAGTTCTGTTGCGTCAGAGCAGGAAAAACGTCCAATAGAAATATCAGGAAAATTGTCCGTTCCAACCACACAACCCATTTTAGGATCTAATGGGGCATTTTCACCGCCGCCTAAATCGGATTTAATATCGTTCCAGCCACCCACCAATTGTATATACAAAATGTTGTTGTTTGCATCATATTTTTGCTGGATAAGCGATTTTACATTGGTGCCGGTAGGCACAACTTCTTTATGGACAATAAACCCTTTTTCCTGTTTCCATTGAATATAGCTATTAATAGTTTCTTCGTCACGCGGTGTTGTAATCACCAAAATTTCACCATATTGCGCCATAGGTAAAGTGTATCTGGAAGCATCAAAATTCAAAAAAAGACTTTTATAGGCGCCAATCATCTCTTTTACCGGCGTTGGGTTTTCTTTTAACAACGGATTGGTTGCGGGTTCGTTGTTTTCAGTTAAAAGTACTTCTATTTGGGTATAGATGCGCAACGTATTCGTGGCTGCATTATACTGAAATGGGAAAACTCTTACGGAGGTACCTCTCACATCGCGAATGATGTAGGGTTCATCGGCAAAAGCTAAATTTCCCGGATAAAACCTGTCCATAACAGATTCCGGATCAATTTGATAGGGAATGGTCGCAGGGTCTTGATTTCTGTAAATGACGCCTCTCGAAGGTACTAACGGGAAATTAAGTTGATAATCGGTGTAATCAGTGTAAATCACATCCATATCTACATTTTTCTGCGCCGGCAATTGAACGGAGGCGCTGACAAAAGGTAACTCCGCCCAACCTTTTTCTTGAGTTGTTGTTGAACTGCTGAAAATAAGTTGCTGATACTGAACACCATCAAAAGAGACAGTTTGAACGTCCCAATGAGTGATGTCGAAATTTAATTGATAAATATCTTCTCTCGGTTGAGAGAAAGAAACGCTGTAATCTTTCTGTCCGTAAACTACGGCAGCGCTTAATAGTAATGCGATTACTATTATTTTTTTTGAAAAGACTTTAACCATAACTGTTTTTATTTAATAATTTTAATAGATTTTTTCTTTTATTTTGATGGTTGCAAAAATACGTTTTTTTTAAAGAGAATGTGCAATAAAATCATATCATTAACGACTAATTACGAACTTTTTAGTTTCGATAGCTTTCCCGTCAATTTTTATCGTATAAAAATAAATTCCCGAAGTGAAATCAGAAATATTGATTTTGATTATTCCTTCTTGACCATTGAGCGTTTGTTCATATACTTGCACGCCTAAGATGTTATATAAAACAATTTGAGCATTCCCTTTATTCACCGCATAGTCTATATTTACGACAGAGGTAGCAGGATTCGGATAAGCCTTGTTTGTGGTTATAATCGGTTCTGTAACAGAAACAGCATCGCCAAATTTGATATAGAAAACGAAATCTTCATAACCCTCTACGGAGAAAGTACAGGTAATCCATGCCGCAGTATTCAAAATATCATTTGTATAATAGTCCACAATAAACTGTTCTTCGCCTTCTTCAGCTATCTCTACGGGATCGAAATTGAAATTCCAAGGTTCGAGACATGCTCCCCAACAAGCGCTGATGTCAATGCCTTCCGTAGGATTGGAAACTTCCATCTTCAAATTCACAGACTGCGCACTGTTCGATATGTTAATAACGTCCGAATCAAGTTGCACAAAATTCTTGTCGGTATCTATTTCTATCACATCGCCAGGCTCTATTTCCCTGACAAATTCTCTGGCGGTATAATCTTCATCCCATTGCATTTGGTTGATTTTCAATGCTTGTGCAAAAGAGAAAGATACACAAGAGAGGATCACAATTAAAAGTACAATACATTTTTTCATTTTTTTATTTATTTTAAAGTTTAACATAGATTTTTGGGCAAAGATACAACAAATATCGTTCCAAAATGTCATTGACGGAAAAAACAATAAATACAACAAAGATTCGTTAAAAAGTGAATATATAATGATTATCTATGGGAAAGAAAATAGCGCTTTTTGTCGTCATTGGAATTATTGCAGGAGCGGTAATAACTCAAGCTCAAAATATCAGGAAACATATTGCTTTGGAATGGCAAAACCATCCATATATTGAAGAAGGGAAAGAATATATCTATTTTTCGGGTGCAACGTATCAGGAAGATTTTGGTTCTCTCCCGCTTTATTGTAACTTGTTTACGGAAAATATGGCAAGGAAAACGGGTTCTGTTACCATTTCCAATGCCATTTTTATTCCGATGCGTTTAGAATATTTACTGACGGAGGAAGAAAAAGCGCTCATTCCCGATACGCTTTATTATACCACTCAAGACTTTCCCGAACTGCGCAGAAGCAATCTCGCCGTTACCCTTCTTCCGTTTCGCAAAAACAGTGAAACAGGCGAAATAGAACGATTATTTTGCGCCGATATATCCGTTGATTTTTGCGATTCTCGTGTTCCGTTAAAAATGTTCGTAGATGAATTTCCCGTCAAATCGCCCTTATCGGAAGGCGATTGTTATAAAATACGTATTGACAAAACGGGCGTTTTCAGAATTACGGGAAAAAACCTGAAAGATATGGGAATGGACATCGCTTCCGTAAACCCGAAAAATTTAAAAATGTATGGCATGACCGGAGGCGTATTGCCCGAAATGAACTCCAACATCCCCAATACGGGAATCAAAGAGTTAGCCATTTATGTTTCGGGACAAGACAATAGCGTTTTAAGTGAAGCAGATTACATCTTATTCTATGGCGAATCAGCACATTCATGGACTTGCGACTCAATCAGCAAAGTTTTCAAACATACATATAATTATTACGACGATTATAATTACTACTTCATCACCGCTACGGGAGGGCAGGGAAAACGTATTCAAACCGAAAACAACAACAACTTGACGGAAAATGCAACAACCGGACAGGGCGATTATTACATGTTTCACGAACAAGACCTGACCAATGTCATTAAAGCCGGAAGAAACTGGGTAGGGGAGTCTTTTAGCACGGGAACAAGAGAACGTACTTTTACCGTCAATGTTCCCGATGCCGTTACTTCGGAGTCGTTTCTTTTGCGCACGGGCGTTTTAGCATCATGTACAGCATACTCTTCTGTCAAATATTCTTATACGGTCAATGGAACGGGAATATTAAACATCTCTGCTTCGGCAGGAAATACCTCAAAAATAATTTACTACGTTGACAATAAACCTTTCACGGCGCCTTCAGGAAGTTTCACCTTAAAAATCTCCTTTGAACCTAAATCCAACGGTGATGAAGGATGGTTGGATTATTTTGAAATACAGGCGCGTCGTAATCTTGTGTTCAACGGCGAACAGATGACTTTTCGAGATATAAAAACATTCGCCCCCGAAAAAATTACCAAATTCAACCTGCAAAATACTACTTCGCAAACTACAATATGGGATGTAACCGATTTCTATAACGTTAGAAAAATGGCGACCGAAAACAACGGACAGTCCTTTAAGGCAAAGACCGATATTTTGAGGGAATTTATTGCCTTTGACAACCGCTATGGAACGCCGGCTTTTATTGGGAAGATAGAAAAACAAAATCTACAGGGAATGCGCGACATACAAAGCGTTATCGTATCGCATCCCGATTTTTTTGATGAAGCAAAAAAAATAGAAGACGAACATCGCAACAACCTTGGATTGAAAACCCTGTTGGTCTCTACCGAACAAATATACAATGAATTTTCGTCGGGACGACAAGACATCAGCGCCATACGCGATTTTATGCGCATGTTGCATCTCACTGCCGGAGCCAATCCGCCTCAATACCTGTTGTTGATCGGCGACGCTTCG
>JAITUN010000274.1 GCA_031286285.1 Bacteroidales bacterium
CACTATATTTAAAGGGGGGATATTGGGGGGAATGACTTCCCCCCAATAATTTCGCAAGAAGTCTAATGATTTAATCAAAGATATGAAAAAAGGGATAATAGAGCTTTTATATGAAGAGGAGCTTAAAGAGCATTTAGGATTTTCTGGTTCAGAAAACAAAGAGGGGAGGCGAGAGAATTACAGGAACGGTAGCTATGGGGAAAAAGTTAAAAGTCAGGAAGGGTTTATTGAGTTGGAAGTTCCTCGCGATAGGAATGGCGAATATGAGCCGCAAATAATTCCTAAGTATAAGGGCGATATATTTGGAATAGAAGACAAAATAATTAGTTTATATGGATTGGGAATGAGCGTTAGAGATATATCTGCTCATATCAAATAGCTATATGATTTTGAGGTATCGGAGTCCATAGTGTCTAATATCACTAATAGGATTTTGTCTGAAGTTAGGTAGTGAGACTGCGTAATAATTATTTAAGTTTCAAAAAAGATATGATATAATATTTTACTTAAAAATATGAGGTATTATTTATATGAATTATAAACAAGGAACGGATAAAAAGGCTCGTAGTCTATTTCCTATGAGTTTGGCTGATCAGATTTCTGAAAACAATATTTGTCGTGTGATTTATGCATTTGTAGAACAACTCGATATGAAAAAACTTAATTTCAAATATTCCGAATGCAAAGATAGAGGGGATCGTCCGTATGACCCACGAATGTTGCTTTGTTTATATATTTATGGATATTTACATCGTATTCGTTCTTCTCGTCGTCTTGAGGCAGAAACTCATAGAAATATAGAAGTTATGTGGCTAATGAATGAACTTACGCCGGATGATAAAACTATCTGTAATTTTCGCAAAGATAATATTAGTGGTCTTACTGCTGTTTTTCGTGAGTTTAGTATTTTATGTAAGAATCTTAATTTATTCGGTGGTAAAATTACTGCGACTGATAGCACTAAGTTTCGTGCTAATAATTCCCGTCAAAACAATCATAATAAAGCCACTGTTAATAAAAAACTATCTTCTATAAACAAAAGAATCAGTGAATATATGAATATTCTTGAGGAATCTGATTCTTCTCAGACTGATGAAGTGATGCCAACTACTGACGAGATTAAGGCTATTCTTGAAAATCTAAATGCAAGAAAAGAGAAATTAGAGACTTTTGCTCATTGTCTTGAAACTGCAAGTGAGATTTCTACTGTTGATCCTGACGCTCGTCTTATGCGTTCGGGTGGTGATGCTCGTCCCTTAGATGTTTGCTACAATGTTCAAACTATAGTAGATTCTAAAAATAATTTAATTGTAGATTTTGCTATATCCACTTGTCCTGATGATAAAGGTAATCTTTTTAAGATGACAGAAAAAGCTAAAGAAGTTATGGGTGTTGATACTTTCGTTAATCTTGCTGATAGAGGTTATTATGATGGTGAGGATATTGTTGCTTGTGAAGATAATGGTGTTATTTGTTTAGTTCTTAAGCCTAAGTCTGGTGGTGGGAGTCAAAGTAAAGATTTCAAAAAGGAGCGTTTCATATATGATCGTGAAAAGAATTGTTATATTTGTCCTCTTGGTAATGAGTTAAGTTTTAAGGGCGAAGAGAAACGAGATGGTAAAGATTATTTTGTTTATTTTAATTTTTCTGCTTGTAATGAATGTGCTCTTAAATCTGAATGCACTCGTGCAAAGTATCGCAAGATTTCAAGGGTGTCTTATCAGGACAAGTTGGATATTGTAGATAAACGAACTGCCAATAATAGAAAACTTTATTTAAAGCGGTATGAAATTATTGAACATGTTTTTGGGACTATAAAAGGAGTCTGGGGTTTTAAGCAATATTTGTGTCGTAGCAAGCCCAAAGTTTCTGCTGAAACCTCATTGACTTATTTATGCTATAATTTTAGGCGAGTTTTCAATATTTATGGTGGTAATGTTAAGAAATTGGTAGGCGCTATGAAAGCATACTCCTCATTTTTCTTTGATTTTTCATTAAAAATGGATATTTTTCAAAAAATATTCATTTTTCTAAGAAATCTTAAAAATAAAAAAATGAGATTGCAATTTAATCGTTAAGACAGTTAAATTATTACGCAGTCTCAGATGGTGACGGTAGTTCTGCTAATCGCAAGTCATTTAATGGTCACATAACTTTTTCAGTTTATAACGGTGAAACTACCATTACTGGTAGCGATAGTAATATAAAGTATAAAGATAGTGTATGGTTCAAAAGTGTTTGCGATGATCCGAATGACCCACGAACAATGCCATCAGTTTGGAAATAAAAGAGTATGAATATTAATTAATTTTCTGATATTTCTTTAATTTTTAATAATTTTTCTTTAATTTCTTTTATAAATCTAGGATTTGCATAATGAAAGATAAAAAAAAATTACGAAAATTCATAACAATAAAAGCAAACTACCAAATTAAGATTCATGTAAATTTCAACTCAATAAATCACAATTGCATATATTCCGTTCTAAGAACTTAAATATTCAAAATAATCTCATAAATTTATT
>JAITUN010000297.1 GCA_031286285.1 Bacteroidales bacterium
TTTCCGCCTTTAGCGCCCGATACCAAAATTTCGGTAGTAGCAGTAGCTTCGGGAAATGGGTATTTGCCGTGCATTTCTGATACAAAATATTTTCGGAACGGGATGAGGAAGAGAATCCCCAAGCAGCCTCCAAACAGCGAAGCTAAGAAAATTTGGAAGAATTTTACTTGAATTTGCGCACCGAGTTCAGGGTCGGTCTCTTTAATAATGTAGATGGCGGGCAGTGTAAAGATTGCCCCTGCCACAATCACCCCCGAGCTTGCACCAATAGATTGAATGATAGTGTTTTCGGATAATGGACTTTTTCGGCGCGCCAGTGTGGAGATTCCCACTGCAATAATAGCGATGGGAATGGCTGCCTCGAACACCTGTCCGAAACGCAAGCCGGAGTAAGCGGTAGCGGCAGAAAAGATGATCGCCATTAAGATTCCCCACATCACTGTCCACCAATTTATTTCAGGGTATTTTTTGCTCCCCAGCAAAATAGGTTTGTAAGTTTCGCCCTCTTTCAGCTCTGTATAAGCATTGTCGGGCAGATGAATCTCTTGTTCTTCAATGGGTAAATTGTTTTCGCTCATAAAAATTATTTTTTGAAAAAATATAGCGCGAAAAAAGAAAAAATAATGATTAATGGTTAATAATAATTAAAAAAATAAATCAAAAAATATTGATTCAAAAAAAAATATATTTTCGCGCCCCAAAAAATAATAATAATTTAAAAAGAAAGAGGTATTTTTTATGATCGTTGTATCCGTTAAAGAAGGCGAAACTATTGACAGAGCCTTAAAAAAATTGAAAAGAAAATTTGAGAAAACAGGTGTAGTTCGCGAGTTGCGAATGCGTCAGAAATTTACCAAACCTTCTGTCATTAGAAGAGACCAAAAATTGAAAGCCATTTACGTGCAGAAAATGCTCTCTAAAGTTGCTGAAGAATAACACAACATCAGAAAGAAAAAAGAGGTTCATAGAGCCTCTTTTTTTTTATATTAAGATTTAAGATTTAAAAACCAACCTCATAATTCTTATCCAGCGAGGAAGATATCTTTTCTAAAATCTCATTACCTCAACAATCCGTATCACTTCTTCTTCTTTTGGGTTCATTTCAAAAATGTGGGTTGGCTTAAGATAATGTAAGGTATGAGTTTTTTCAAATCGTTTTTCGCCGCCGCCGGTAATATTCAGCATGATGATTTTTGATTTGTCAATGGAGTTTTTTTCTACTGCTTTGATCAGACTTGCTGTAGCAACTGCAGCAGCAGGATGAATATCAATATTTTCCAATTTTTCAAAAAGTGTTGCTGCGTCGTGTGCTTCGGTGTTACCAATGGCATCAAATTCACCTTCTGTATCTGTCATGGCATCAAATAATCCACCGGCAATTCCGTAAGGAGGTTTGCGGTTTGACAATACTTTGGCTTCAATCTCCTCCACTTGTTTTCTGGCTTCGATGTCGTCAAAAGGCAATAACTCTCTGGATTTTACATTCCAAGCGTTTACCATGGGGATAAAGGGGAGGTTTTGCGAAAGGATCAGTTTCATTTTTTTGTTTGAAAACCTGCCATCTTCAATCAACCTTAGATTTGCTTCCCATGCGGCAATAGCGCCGGTGCCGCTTCCTACGGCTTGGAAATAGTAGTCGGGGATTTCGCCTATGAAGGTAGTGGCGGATAACATGGTGGTTGCCATACCGTCTCTTCTTGCAATATTTTTCGCCCCTCCCTCAGGGTAGAATTTCTTGGATTTCACCGCAATATTGCCCAAATGAATCGCATCGAAATAGTCGCACCCACTTTGAGCGCATACCAATTTCACGCAGTTGTTCAACGGTTTATCAAACCAAAGTGCATCCAAATTGTCTTCCGGCACACAAAGCAGCAGTGGGATGTTGTTTTCGGAGCACACTTTGGCAAATGCGCGGGCTGTATTTCCTGCAGAAGCCACTACCATAACTCTCTCTCTATCAGAAGTAATTCTGCTACAAACCGAATAAGCTTCTGTTTCTTTGAAAGAGCAGGTGGTCATGTTGGCCCCAATTTCAGGAAAGTAGCCGCTAAAACAGATGTAGAGTTGTTTTAGATTCAGATACTCTGCCAATCTCTTGCTTTGGTAGGTTACCGGAGCGCACGATCCTCTAAGAAAACGCGACCCCGGAAGCCAATCAGCAAACTTATATACCCCGAAAGAATCATCTTTTGGAATAATCTGTTTTTTTTCATATATTGCCCGAATTAAAGATGGTTTCTCTCCTACAGGGTCATCAAGCAGCCAGCCCGAATCTAAAAACTCCCTACCTGTTGCCACATTCATTAATTTGTAGCAAGTTGTTATTGATTTCATATTGTATGTTTTACTCTGAATATTTTTCTTATTATTTCATACTCTCATCTTCTTCCCAATGCTTTATCACAACATTCACTTCCGAGTAATGCTCCCTAAGATACTCCGCCAATTTTTCTGTGAAATAAACGGAGCGGTGCTGACCTCCGGTGCACCCGAAGTTGACCATCAGATGTGAAAAATTACGCTCTATGTAGTTATCTAAGGCTTGCGAAATAAGTTGAGTGGTTAAACTTTTAAATTGTTTAATTTCCTCAAAACTTTCTAAATAGTCAATTACATTTTCCTCTTTTCCGGTGGCTTTTTTATATTCAGGCAAACGCCCGGGGTTGGGTAGCGCGCGGCAATCGAATACAAAGCCACCACCATTTGCAGTAAAATCTTGCGGAATTCCTTTCTTGTAAGAGAAACTGTTTACAGTTACTGTGAGCCTGTTTTCCGGAAGAGTGCAGAAACCCACTAATTCAGATTCAGTAATTTGTTGTATCACACGAATTAATGTTGGGATTTTAGTACTGAACTTAAGTTTTGGGATGATATATTTCAAGTTTTTTATTGCAAACGGGATGCTTAATAAAAAGTGAGATTTTCTTTCATAATATCCCCTGAATCCGTAAGTTCCAAGTGCTTGCAGAATACGTATTAGTACAAAACCATAATAATATTTACAAAATTCTTCAGTGTTAATGGAGATATGACTTTCCAACTCTTTAAGATAAAATAGCAGCAGCTCTTCGCGCAGGTCGGGAGGTAGATCGGCTTTACCGTCGTAGAGCAGGGAAGCGATGTCGTATTGCAATGCCCCCTTTCTTCCGCCTTGATAATCAATAAAAAATGGCTCGTTATGATGAAGCATGATGTTTCGCGATTGAAAATCACGAAACATAAAATAATCGTTGTCTGTTTCTAATAAAAAATCTATAAAACAGTGAAAATCATCTTCTAACAATTGTTCATCAAAAGGGATATTTGCTAATTTCAAAAAATAGTACTTAAAGTAGTTGAGATCCCATAACATCGATTGTTTATCGAAAGCAAATCGTGGGTAGCACACAGAAAAATCAATTCCTTTTTTTCCGCAAAGTTGTAATAGAGGGAGTTGTTTTAACACTTTTTTATAGTAAGTGACCACAGGAGTATTAATAATATCATGGGTTCTATGAGTATTTAAAAACGAAAAGAGCGTTTCATCGCCTAGATCTTCTAAAAGATAGAACTGATGGCTTTCATCAATAGTAATGATTTTCGGCACATTAATATTTTGCGAAATAAAAAAACGTGTAAAAGTAAAAAAGGAGATATTCTCTTTAATATCCTTATTATAAACACCGATGACAGATCCTTCGTTTGAAAATATTCTGAAATACTGTCGGTGGGAGCCAGATAAAGGCAGTTTTTCTATGCTGACAAAAATGGGGTTTCTTTTTTGTGCAATGTGGAGGAGTGTTTTTTCGATGGTGTTCATAGCATGGGTAAAAAATATGGCAAATAAACATAAAATTCTGTTAATTATACACAGACGGATAAAAATTGGGGGATTCGTTTGTATCCCCCTTTGTCGTTTCTGCTACAATTATATTTTTGTGTGTTAATTTATATAATA
>JAITUN010000088.1 GCA_031286285.1 Bacteroidales bacterium
GTTTCAAATTTCCGTAATGGGTGGTAATAATTCCGAACGATTGTTTTTGGTAAAGTTCTTCCAATATCGCCTCTGCCATGGCGCCGCCCAAAGTGGGCTCCGTGCCGGAACCAAATTCATCAATCAAAAACAGCGATGCGTCATTCAAGTGAGTCAACATTACTGTTAAATGTTTCAGGTGCGAACTGTATGTACTCAAATCATTTTCAATAGATTGTTCGTCGCCCAGCGCTATGAAGTAGGAGGTGAAGCTCCCCATATCGGAGGTACTGTCCAATGGCACCAACAGTCCGCATTGCAGCATATATTGCAGCAGCCCGATGGTTTTCAGGCACACCGATTTACCGCCGGCGTTAGGTCCGGAAATAATCAAAATCCGTTTCTCTTTATTCAAATGAATATCCAACGGCACCACTTTTTTCTTTCCGGCGTGTTCTTTTTGAAAGGTTAAAAACAGAATGGGATGGACCGCATTTTTCCACTCCATAATTTGAGTATCAAACAGATGAGGCAAGGTAGCGTTGATGTTGATGGCAAACAGCGCTTTGGCGCGAATAAAATCTATGACGCCCAAAAAATCAACCCCAATTAAAATATTGGGAATGGAGCTCCTTATTTCGTTGGCAATTTCGGTTAAAATGCGAATAATCTCTCTGCGCTCGGCGTTGAGCAGGTCTTTCAGTTCGTTGTTGGCATCAAACACTTCTGTCGGTTCAATGAACACGGTTTGTCCGGTTGCCGATTCGTCGTGGATAAAGCCTTGCAAGCGACGTTTGAACTGCGCCGGCACAGGGATGCAGAGCCGCCCGTTGCGGATGGTCATCTCGGCATCCTCTTTTACTAAACCGTCCTGTTTGGCTACTGTCAGCAGTTTCTTGATTTTCCGGTCTGCCTCGCCCGAAATCTTGATAATCTCCCGTTTTATGCGGCGCAACTCTTCCGAAGCGCCGTCTCGGAGCTGCCCTTTCGGGTCTATGATTTTGTTAATAGATTCCAACAGGTTCTTTTCCAACAAAATATCTTTACATAAATCCCATAGGCGCGGATATTTTTCCTCCTCATTTTTAATTCTAAAAAAGACCACCGTTTGCACAATTGCTTGCAACATTCCGCGCACCTGCGCCAACTCGTCAACCTCTAAAAAACTGCCTTCCAAGCGAATGGTTTTCAGCAGCGGGCGTACATCGTGAAAATCTTGCGCCGAAAACGCCGAATCGAATTGCAGTAGCTGTTGAAACTGAAAGGTGGCTTCCAACGCCACCGTAAGTTCCTCAAAGTTTGTAGAGTATTGAATATTTTTCACATACTCTTTTCCCATTTCACTCACGCACAAACTTTTAATTTGTTCGCGAACGATGTCGAACCCAATTTTCGCTTCAAAATTTTGTGGATAGATCATGGGAGCGAAAGTAGCAAATAAAAAATATTAATTTTTCTGTGTAAATCTGCGAAAATCTGCGGACTAAAACAACCCATAAAGTTCCGCATTCACCATCTCAATTACGGTTCCGAAATCTTCCGGAACCTCCTCAAATTTAATGGTGTTGACATCCACAATTAGGAGTTTGCCCTCTTCATATTTCGATATCCATTCTTCATATCTGTCGTTCAACGATTTTAGATAATCTAAACGGATGGAGGCTTCATAGTCTCTACCTCTTTTTTGAATTTGAGACACCAATGTGGAAACATCTGCTTTTAAATAGATTAACAGGTCTGGGGGTTGCAAAAACTGCATCATCAATTCAAAAAGAGAGGTATAGTTTTCAAAATCGCGGGTGGGCATCAATCCCATAGCATGCAAGTTGGGGGCAAAGATGTGAGCGTCTTCGTAAATGGTACGGTCTTGAATCACATCCTTTTGCGTTTTCCTAATTTCAACTACTTGTCGAAACCTGCTGTTGAGAAAAAATACTTGCAGGTTGAACGACCATCGTTGCATATCTTCGTAGAAACTTGCTAAATAGGGGTTGTTATCCACACTTTCATAAAGCGCCTCCCAACCGAAATGCTTGGCAAGCATTCCGGTGAGAGTCGTTTTTCCTGAGCCAATATTTCCGGCTACTGCAATGTGCATGTCTATTTTTCAAAAAGGATAAAATTCACTTTATTCACGCCACAAATAGCGCACATCTCATAGCCTTCCAAGGTGTTGAACAAATTTCCGCAATCGGGGCAAACATACCAAATCTTGGCAATTTCGTTGCCGGTTTTCAAAAGTTCAAGCGTTTCCGAATATAAAAGGGCGTGACGCTCTTCTGCTTTTTTAGCAAAAGTGAAAGTTTTCAGAGCATCTCTGTTATTTTCACTATTAGCCTGCTCAATCATAGGAGGATACATTTCGGTAAATTCATAAGTTTCGCCGTCAATAGCGCCTTGAATGTTTTCTTCCAGATCTTCGCCAATTTGAGGTTCTGCAACCACTTCAATAGTTTCGCCAAGGGTTTCCAAAACTAATTTGTGGTTTTGAACGTGAATACCTTCGGCATAAGAGGCAGCAGCAAACATCGCCGCAATACCGTTTTGCTCTTGATTTAAGGCTTGTTCCGAAATCAGAGCGTATTTTGCGCTTGCGTTGGTTTCGCCGGTAATGGCGGTTTTAAGATGGTCAGCAATAGTGATGACTTGGAGGCTTTCTGCTTTTTTCTGCGTGCATGCAAAAAAACATGCTGCGATTGCAATAATTAGGGTTAGTTTTTTCATAAAAATTTATTTTAATAGGTTAATGTTTAATGAGATTGCGGGTCATGCCCGCAATGACATAGTGTATTCTAACTTCTAACTTCTTACTTCTATTCTTCAACTACTTCTTCTTTGCAACAGCAGCAGCAGCGTTCTTTTTTCAGGCATTTCCAGGAGAAAGCAGCTG
>JAITUN010000094.1 GCA_031286285.1 Bacteroidales bacterium
TTAGTTGTTTTTCAATTCACAATGTCATGTATATTAATTATTTGTGCTTCTTTTGTGTATTTGCAAAATCGTTACATGCAAAAATATGACTATGGCTTTAATCGCGATCGTTTAATAACTGTAGATGTTGGAAAAACAATAGCTTCTCAACCACAGACCTTTTTAGATGAATTAAGAAAAAATACTGATATAGAAAATATTGCTTTTGCTTCTAATCCAATGGTAGGTATGCAAAACGGTTGGGGGAGGTCTTACAATGGAGAACAAATTTTTTTCAATTATTTACCGGTTTCGTGGAATTATCCTGAATTTATGGATATTAAACTTATAGAAGGGCGTTTTTTTAATGAAGAGGATGATTCTAAAATAGGAGGTACCATTATTTTTAACGAGACAGCGGCAAAAAAATATAATATCAAGGTGGGGGATTTTTTTAGTTGTCATTCCTCAGAAAAGGCTGAGATTGTAGGTATTGTAAAAGATTTCAATTTCTCCTCCTTACAAAACAGTATAGAGCCGTATGCCCTTTATAACTTTGGATCTAAAGGCTGGTTCATTCCTTCTTTAGCGCACATCCGTTTGAGCCCCGGCGCAGATTTTAAGCAAATTTCTGAATATCTAACATTCGTTATTCAAAAGTTAGACCCAACGATTGAACCGGAAAAAATTTCAATAACCCCATTTGATGAAAATATTGAAAGCCTTTACACCAAAGAGATTAACCTCACTAAAATCATCTCCCTTTTCTCTTTAGTAGCCATCCTCATCTCTTTAATGGGCGTGTTCGGCATCGTGGTTTTTGAAAACCAACACCGCAAAAAAGAGATTGCCTTGCGTAAAATTCACGGCTCAACGGCAATTTTGATATTGGGCATGTTCAATCGCAAGTTCATCACCATCTTGGCAATTAGCGCTGTCATTGCAGTACCGGCTGCCTACTTCGCCGTTACCCAATGGCTATCCGGATTCGAGTACAGAACACCGATGTTTTGGTGGGTTTTCGTCGCCGGCATCTTAGTGGTGGCGTTTATCACGCTGCTAACGGTAACTTTGCAAACCTACCGCAATGCGAACGAGAATCCGGTGAGAGCGCTGAAGACAGAGTAGTGAGTAGTGAGTAGTGAGCGATTCGTGTAACATTTTTTGAGTAAAAAAAAGTCTATCAAATAAAATCAATCATGTTTTTTCAAAAATGCTTCCAATAAACTTCAAAGGAATCAATTTTGTAACAAATGCCCAAATTAAGGATATTACGCTGCAAATTACCAAACTTTTTATTAATCCGGTATGTAAATAGTTTGTAGTTAGAAATACGGAACCTGTTAATAAACAGATGTAGAGCAAGCATCTGAAATAGGGTAATGTAGAGAATGGGATTTTTAACTGTTTAAAAGCAATAAAAAACTGCATTACTGCAATGGATGTTTGTGTTGCAAGACCGGCAATGGCAGCGCCACGAGCTTCTAAAACAGGAATCAAAGTAAAGTTAATGGCGATATTTACCACAATGGCTATGGCAGAAGTAATGTTCAACAATCTTAGGTTTCCGTTTGCAGTAAGCAATGTCCCAAAAATGTAAGTCATGGAAATAGGGATAATGCACGGAATAATAAAAACAAAAACTCGCGCACTCTCTACCCAAATATCAGGGTATCGGAAAGCAAGAAGCGGAATACGGTAGGCTAAAAGCAATATGGTAGCAGTAACCGAGAAAAAGAAGAGTAACGTAAAGGCGCTTCGGATGATAGGTGTCAGATCTTCTTTCTTTTTCAACATCTTGGAAAATAAAGGTAATAAAATAACCGAAACAAGAAATGCTACCTGAACTAATGCGTCTAAAAAACGGAATGCTGAAGCAAAAATTCCGGTTTGAGTAGCAGATATTGAATTGGGAAGAATCCTTTCAAGTATTACAGCGTCAGTACGTCCATAAATGGACATCAGTAAATAGAGGAGTGCAAAAGGAAAACTTTTCTTTAAGATGGCTCTAAAAAAGGTAAAATTCCATGTTAACCGTATCATTTTTGCTTTAAACATTACAATAACTAACGCAACAGCGGCGGCGAGTAAACAGGATACGGTTTGAGCATAAGCAAACCACATGATTTGAAAAGGCTTTTGAGTAACATTACCCCAAAGTAATAAACCACAAATGATAATCATCAACAACTTGTCTAATACAGATAAAATAGAGTCGGTTTTAAACATCAATAAAGCGGCAACATTTGAGCGTAGATAGAGAATTAAGGCGTTCAAAAATTGATTAAAGGCGAGCCATACTAATAATTTGAGCTGAAAACTTTCATAGCCGATACATATTCCCGCTATTAAAACAATGAACAGATAGATTAATCCTAATACTAATTTTAGGGTTAGAATACCGGAAATATGTTTCGACAATAGTTGTGTGTTTTGGGCAATATTTCTATTATTGAAGTTGGTTAATCCAAAATCTAACAACATATTAAACAAGAAAGTAAAATTAAAAACAGCAAAATAGAGTCCAAAACTTTCAGCGCCCACAGCATTTTGAACGCTCATATCTACCCCTAAAATCCAAAAGGGCTTGATCAGCAGATTCAGAAAAAGAAGGATGAAGAGGTTGAAAAGAAAATCTTTCTGTTTCATCTATTTTAATAATGAGCGCAAATAAACATAAAATTCTGTTAATTATACACAGACGGATAAAAATTGGGGGATTCGTTTGTATCCCCCTTTGTCGTTTCTGCTACAATTATATTTTTGTGTGTTAATTTATATAATA
>JAITUN010000105.1 GCA_031286285.1 Bacteroidales bacterium
ATATTCTAAAGAGTTTTTCGACTGCACGCCAAAACGTTGTGCAAACTCCTGGGTGTTATACTCTTCCATCATCCCATAAAGAGGCAACCGGTTTCCTGCGATGCAACGCCCCAGCACGGTAGCGTGCGTAGTGAAGATGGTGGCAATTTGAGGCACACCCTCTTCAAGGTGAAGGATTCCCGTTCCGGTCATCCATTCGTGAAAATGGGCAATAATTTTATCTGTGGCGTAACAGTAGTAGTTGTAAAAACTCTCGATGACGCGCGCGGCGGCATATCCGAAGAGGGCGGGCTCGGTGTAGTCCCACTGCCCCGAAATGGAGTCCAACTTATATTTGAGCCAAAACTGGGTTAGGATTTCGTTCTTTTTCTCAAAAAACGGGGTAAAGTCCACCAAAATCACAATGGGATTTCCGCTGATATTCCAGCGTCCTGTGCGGATGCGGAGCCCCTCGTTTTGCGCGATCTCCCGCCAATTTTTAAAAAGGGAGAGGTCTTCCATAAAATCGGAATTGTCCTCTTTTGACAATTCCGGTCCGATACAAATATAATTATCGCCATAATTTTGAACTGCTGTAAATGCTTTAGTGGACAACACGGTATAAATTCCGCCCACTTTATTGCAAATCTCCCAACTGGTTTCAAACACATAATCCGCTTGCTTCATAATATTATCAATTTAAAAAATAGTCGGCGAAAATACACGAAAAAAAAAATTAAAGATTTATAAATACTAATTAAATCAAATGGGAAAAGGAATAATAATACTCCATTTAACAGATGTGGTTTTTTTTGTTTGTTAAAAATAGTATTTTTGCATTTTATTTTTACAAATTTTATTTTTATGAATCAAAACACACATTTTCAACGCAAGCCAGAATCTCGCAGTCGCAAGTTTTGGAGAGTAGTGCTTGGCTCTTTGGTAGGTTTTTTTCTTGCAAATGTTCTAATAACCTTTTTAAGCCTTTTTCTAGCTTTTGGAATGGTGGCTGCCTTAACATCTACTTCAACGTTAATTGTCAAGAATAACAGTGTTCTTAAAATCACATTAAGTGGTAATATTGTAGAGCGAGGCGAAGATAATCCGTTTGAAAATACTGCTTTTGAAAGTTATGCCTCCACTGCTACAGGCTTGGACGATATTCTGAACTGCATCTCAGCAGCAGCTGACGACCCTGCTATCAAAGGGATCAGCCTTGAAATAGAATCTCCCGTTATGGCAGGGGCAGCAACACTTACAGAGATCCGAAACGCATTGGTAAATTTTAAAAATTCAGGAAAATTTATCTATGCGTTTAGTGAAACCTATTCACAAAGAGCCTATTATATTGCTTCTGTTGCCGACGAGGTTTTTATAAGCAATATGGGAAACATTGATTTAAAAGGGATTGGCTTCATCCTTATGTTTTATAAAGGACTGATAGATAAATTGGATGTAGATGTGCAAATTGTCAGACATGGAACCTTTAAAAGTGCCGTTGAACCTTTCATTTTAGATAAAATGAGCGCCGCAAATCGCGAACAGATGACACTTTTGGCAAATAACATCTGGAGTGTTTATAAAAATGATATTTCCATTAGCAGAAACATCCCTGTAGAATCTTTAGATCTCATTGCAGATCAATTGCTTTGCGTAAATACTAAAATGTGCAAAGAGTATCATTTGGTAGATGAAATTTTGTATCCTAATGAATATCAAAATTTCTTGAGAAATGCTTTAGGTTTAAAAGAAAAAGCTAGAATAAATACCACCACCATAAGTTCATACAGAAAAGTGGTTACTACAAAACAAAAGGCCGACAATATTGCTATTATATATGCATTTGGAAATATTATCGACGGAAAAGGAGATGATAAAAATATCTATTCCGAAAACCTTTGCCGAGAGATTCGCAAAGCGTATCAAAACGACAAAGTAAAGGCCATTGTGTTGCGTGTAAATTCGGGCGGAGGAAGCGCTATGGCATCAGAGATGATTTGGAATGAAATAGAGTTGGCAAAAGCAACCGGAAAAAAAGTGATTACTTCTATGGGCGACTTAGCTGCTTCAGGAGGATACTACATCGCTTGCAACTCCGATTATATTGTGGCACAACCCAACACTTTAACCGGTTCTATAGGCGTTTTCGGTATGATTCCTTCGTTGCAGAGAATGTTGAAAAACAAATTGGGAATTACTTTAGATGTAGCCAAAAGTAACCCGTACGCCGATTTTACAATGGGGATCTTTCGCCCATTAGATGAATTAGAAATCAAGAGATTAACTGTACAGGTAGAGGAAATTTATGACTTGTTTACTCAAAGGGTTGCTGCAGGAAGACAACTTTCGATAGAAGAAGTTTATAGGATTGGAGAGGGGCGCGTTTGGTCGGGAATAGAAGCCCAAAAATTAGGCTTGATAGATCAATTAGGAACTATTGAAAATGCAGTAGCAAAAGCCGCAGAATTAGCAGAACTTACAGATTACGGCATCATTTGTTACCCCCAAAAACAGGATTTCTTTACCAAACTATTCTCCAAAATAGATTCAGAAACCAAAATAGAACAGGCTTTGCAACAACATCTTGGCGATTTTTACTTTACCTACAAAGGAATCAAAACCATAACCGAAGCCAAAGGTATACAGGCAAGAATGCCGTTTGAGATAGTGGATGCCGATTAGGAAGTTAGAAAGATTAAAGGACTGAAGTATGAAGCTAGAAGTAAGAATACTAACCATTAACCACTAAAATTATGTTTCTCAGCGCATTTTATATTTATCTTTGGGTAATGATTGTGATAGCAATTGTTACTTTCATTGCTTTGTATTACGTAGAAGCCGGATACGGCATTTTGAGAACCGAAAAATGGGGAAAAACCATCAGCAACAGGTGGGCATGGTTCTTCATGGAACTTCCTATTTTTTTAGCTATGATTATTTTATGGCTTTGCTCCGGTTCATACCACGAGTGGGGAATTGTGCCTTTGGTTTTTCTATTATTCTTTCAGTCACATTATATTCAACGTACTTTAATTTTTCCGTTTTTAATTAAAGGAAAGGGAAGAATGCCCATCGGAATTATGTCTATGGGTATCTCTTTTAACATTTTGAATGCCATGATGCAAGGCTACTGGATCTTTCATGTCGCTTATATTCAAGTGCCACAAGCACTGTTTGTGCAGGAAGACACCAATTGGTTCTGTAAGTGGCAATTTATTCTAGGTTCCTGTTTGTTTATTGCTGGTTATATCATCAATCTGCGCTCCGATTATATTATTCGACATCTAAGAAAAGACCCAAAAGATACAAAACATTATTTTCCAAAAGGTTTTATGTTTAATTATGTAACCAGCGCCAATTACCTTGGAGAATTGATTGAGTGGTTGGGCTTTGCTATTTTAACCTGGTCGGTTTCGGGTTTGGTTTTCTTTATTTGGACTTTTGCTAATTTGGTACCACGTGCCCACGCTATTCATAAACGATATAAGCAAGTGTTTCCCGAAGAGATGAATAATAAAAGATTAAAGAGGGTTATTCCATTTATATATTAGTACTGAAGTGATAAAAATCCTGTTCATAATAAATCCAATTTCCGGAGGACTTGATAAAGCTAAAATAATTAAAGCAATCCCTAAATTGCTAGATAAAGAAAAGTTTGATATTTATATAAAACATACAAAACAAGCAGGTTTTGCTGCTAAAATTGCTAATAAAGCAGTTAAAGAAGATATGGATATTGTTGTTGCAGTGGGTGGCGACGGAACAATCAACGAAATTGCTTCCCAATTAGTGAATACCAAAACTGCATTGGCTATTGTTCCATGTGGATCAGGAAATGGATTAGCTAGAGATTTAAAAATCCCTCTCAATTATAAAAATGCAATACAATTAATTAATGATTTTGAATTAAAAAAAATAGATGTAGGGGTTTGTAACAAAAAACACTTTTTTAGTTTATGCGGAGTTGGGTTTGATGCAAAAGTAGCTTATGATTTCAACAGAGGAAAACAAAGAAAACTTTTAGGTTATGCATGGGTTATTCTAAAAGATATTTTCAAAACAAAAAACCAATACTTTAAAATTGAATTGGATGAAGAGATTATAACCGGAAAATTCTTCCTAATTACAATTGCTAATAGTTCTCAATGGGGATATAATGTAAAAGTAGCACCAAAAGCAAAATTAGATGATGGAATGTTGGCTGTAAACTTTTGTAAAAAACCCTCCCTTTTTTCAATCATTCCATTCGGAATCAAATTGTTGTCTGGAAAAATAGATCACTCTAAATATGTTGTTATTAAAAATACAACAAAAATATCTTTAAATTCTAAAATGAAGTTTTATTATCATATTGATGGAGATGCGAAAGGAGTTGCTCAACAAATTAAGGTGGAAATTTTGCATAAAGCACTTAATGTTATTGGAAAATGAGTTTGTTTTTGTGACAATCTATAATATCCTCTTTTAAGGAGTATTTTAAACTAGATATTTTTGCAAAATATTTGTTTTAAAATAAATTATGACTATAATTATTATATTTTTGCCGTCGAATGTTAGTACTCTTTTCGCATTGAAAAAATTATTAAAAATTAACCTCAATAACATATCTTTGAAAAATTATCGTTAATAAACATATTAAAAAAAATATAAATGATGAAAAAAATTACTTTATTATCAATCATTGCGCTAGTAGCGCTTATTCTAAGTAGTTGTGGACTGGGAAAGATGGTCCCGAATAATCAAATTTCTCTTAAACTTGAAAATCCCGATTTGGAAAACAATGGTGGAAAAGTAGAATTTGTTGTGAAAGGGAATGTCCCGCCAAAATTTATGAAGAAAAATGCCACTGTTGATATTCAGGTACCTGTGTTTATGAATGAAGACGGAACCAATAAAACAGAAATTAGAACCATTAAGTTAATAGGTGAAAAGTCTAAAGAACAAGGTATTGTAATATCGTTTAAAAACGGTGGTACATTCACAACTTCCGGTAATTTCCCATATCAGGAAAAATTGGCTGTTCAGGGCATTTACGGAATTGGAACAGCAAGAGCCGGGAAAAAAGAGTTTACTTATCCACCGCAAAAAATTGGAGAAGGAATCTCAAACACCTCATCACGTATTGGAATGAACCCCGTTCTTAGTGAAAATGCAGGAAACGGAACAAATCTTCTTTTTGCTGCTCACAATTATAAACCCGAATTTGAAACCCAAAAAGGAAATATCTATTTCGAAGTCAATAAATACGACTTGAATTGGAGTCTAAAATTGAATAAAGATGCTCAGGCAAAACAACTTTTAGAAGACCTTAAGAATTATCTTTTTAATGCATTTGAAAACAATAAGAATATTCAAAAAATTACGATTTCAGGGTGGGCCTCACCTGAAGGCGAGGAGTCTTTAAACCAGGGGCTCTCTGAAAAACGATTTGACCAAGGAAAAAAATGGTTAGACAAACAAATTGAAGAATGGAGAAAAGAGTATGCCAAGAAAAACAAAATGAAACTAAAAGATGTTATAATTCAAGAAATTGTTTATGAAAACAATGCCAAAGGAGAAGATTGGTCAGGATTTGAAATAGCTGTTGATAAATCTGTTATTAAAGAAAAAAATCAGATACTTAATATTGTACGTTCACAAAAAGAATCGGCAATAAGAGAACAAAAAATAAGAGAGATGACAGATATTTTTACTGAAATTGCAGAAATAATTCTTCCTCCGCTCAGGCGTGCAGAATTTGCAATTACATGCAACAAAAACAACTATACAGATCAAGAGATCTTTGATTTGGCTAAAACCGATATCTCAAAATTGAATGTTAATGAAAAAATGTATGCCGCCTCTCATACAACAGATATAAAAGAAAAAGAGGAAATCTATACCGAAATCATGAACAACGCCCAATCTCAAAACGATTGGAGAGCTTATAATAATTTGGGAATCATTGCTATTAATGATTATTTACAATCTACCAATGTCTCAGACCTTGAAAAAGCACAAAACTATTTAGATAAAGCTAACGCTATCTCTCCAAATACAGGCATTGTTTTAAATAATATGGGAATTTTATATTTTTTGAATGGACAAAAGGATGAAGCAAAAAGAGCTTTTGAAACTGCCCAAAAGGCTCAGATTGAACCTGTAAAACAAGATTATAATCTAGGCCTTTTTAAAATTTTAGAAGGAGATTATGCCGGAGCTATTCAGGCAATGGGAAGTCGTAGCTGTGATTATGCTGTTGCTTTGGCACAACTTTTAAATAAGGATTATGCCGCTGCTAAAACTTCGATCGATTGTGTACAACCAAAAGATGCAAAAGCATATTATTTAGCAGCAATAATTGGCGCTCGCCAAAATATTGAAAACAACGTTATTATTAATCTTAATGCAGCTATTGAATTAGATAACGCATACAAAGCAGAAGCTGCAAAAGATGCTGAATTTAAGAAATATAGAAATAGTCCAAGTTTTCAAAACTTAGTAAAATAGGTTGTGAAGATTTTAATTGATAAACTTTTCCAAAAATCCATTCTTAATAAAGAAGAATGGATTTTTTTATTTTCAAATAGAAATAGCGAAATTGAGGCTTATGCTTTTGAAAAAGCTCGAGATGTATCAGTTCAACATTATGGAAACAAGGTGTTTGCTAGAGGGCTAATAGAATTTTCCAATTATTGCAAAAACAATTGTTACTATTGTGGTATACGTGCAGGAAATAATAAAGTGTTGAGATATAGATTATCAAAAGAAGAGATATTATCGTGCTGCTATGCTGGAAATGAGTTAGGATTCAAAACTTTTGTACTGCAAGGCGGAGAAGACCCCTTTTTTACCGATGAGAAATTATTGGAAATTATTACCACAATAAAAAGAGAGTTTCCTGATAATGCGCTCACCTTATCTTTTGGTGAAAGAAGTTTTGATTCATATTTATCCTTTAAGCAAGCGGGCGCAGACCGTTACCTGTTACGTCATGAAACGGCAAGTCCCGAACATTTTAGTCAATTGCATCCCAAAAATTTGTCTCTTCTCCCACGTAAACAGTGTTTGTTTGATTTAAAACAGATAGGTTTTCAAACAGGAACCGGTTTTATGGTAGGATCTCCTTATCAAACCATTGAAAATTTGGCTGAAGATATGCTTTTTATTGCTGATTTTCAACCGCAAATGTTAGGTATAGGTCCATTTATTCCTCACCGCGATACACCTATGGGTAATTTTCCTGCCGGAAGTGCGAAACTTACCCTGTTTCTGTTGGCACTATCGCGCTTGTTACTGCCTCATGTTTTACTTCCTGCTACTACAGCACTGGGTACACTTGAACCACAAGGACGCTTAAAAGCTGTGCTCGCCGGAGCTAATGTAGTGATGCCGAATTTGTCTCCGCTACAAGTTAGAGAGAAATATATGCTATATAACAATAAGATCGCAACCGGATTAGAAGCTGCTGAAAGTGTGAAAAAATTAACCGAAAATATGGCTGATATTGGATACCAATTGGAGATGGATCGAGGTGACTATTGCTAAAAACTATGATGAAAATATCTCAATCTTCTTTAATAAAATCATACTTTTACAATTTTCAAAAAAACAAATAAAAAATCTCCGGTTTCACAACAAAACTAATGCGTCAAAAAAATAAAATTAACACTAATTAACATTTTTATTTAACTGAAAAACAGAAAGATAATAAAAATTTACCTATTTTTTCTTTCTAAAGACAAAAGTTTGTATTAATAAAAAAGTATTTTTGCCACCATTATTATTATAAAATGGTAAAAAAATTTTATGTTCTCTTTTTCTGTTGCTTGTTGTTGCAATTGTCTGTATTTGCACAATATACACTAAAAGGCACAGTTAAAGATGCCCTTGAAAATACACCTATCCCTTATACTCAAATCCGAGTTAATTGCTTAAATGATGTATTTATGGCGGATGTTAATGGTGTATTTACCATTGGTAACATTAATAAAGATAGTTGTGAAGTAGAGTTTTATCAATCAATGTTTGAACCTATAAAAAGAATAGTTATTTTTTCATCTAAAAAGAAAGAGCTAAAAGTAGATATTCTTTTATTTCCGATCGCAACGCGCTTGGATGAAGCAAAAGTAAGCGCCTCTAAATATGAAACAAATCCTGAAATTTCCACTAACTCATTAGTGGTACTCCAGCCCAAACAAGCAGAAAACAAAAATTTTATCTCAGTGGATAATTTAGTAAATACTGCCGGTGGCATTGTGGTAGTAGATAATGAACCTCAAATTAGAGGCGGCAGCGGCTATAGTTGTGGAATGGGTAGCCGGGTAATGATCATGTTGGATGATATGCCGTTACTTCGTCCGGATGCGGGTCGCCCAATGTGGAACTTTATTCCTATGGAAAGTATTGAACAAGTGGAGATTCTTAAAGGTGCAGCTTCTGTACTTTTCGGTTCTGCTGCAATTACCGGTGCTATAAATGTGCTGACAGCATATCCACGCTCAAAACCTCAAACCATTATTACCACGTTTGCAAAAATGTATGATAGTCCCAAAAATCCATATCAAACAAGTTGGCAAAAAGCTAACCCTGTGGAATTTGGACTTTCGTTTCTCCATTCAAGAATGATAAAAAAGAATTTCGATTTTGTGATAGGTGGAGAGATTTATAACGACCAAAGCTATATTGGACCACAGGAAAGAATTTCATTTTCAAAAAAAAATAATTCAAGTTCAAAGGGCAAATTTGAACAGAGGTATCGGTTGAATTTTTCTACGCGTTACCGTTTTGAAAAAGTGAAAGGACTTTCGGTTAATTTAAACGGAAACTTTATGTATTCAAATAATGCCCAATCTTATATTTGGATGGATGCTGACACAAACATCTTTAGATCATGCGAAAATTCAATGTATCAATATAAAGAGTTTACATTTTACGTGGATCCAACAGTAAAATATTTATCTACTAAAGGCGGCGCGCATTCATTTAGAAATAGAGTATTATTTAGCGACAGCAAGGAGTTGTCTGGCGATGTGAACGCCCAAGCAATGATGATTTTTGATGAATATCAGTACAATAAAACATTCAATAAAATAGGAATGACCATTGTTGCAGGGATAAGTAATCAATATTCAACTTCATACGGACCTGTTTTTAGTGGGGAAGGAGATCCTCATGCAGTAAAAGGTAAAAAAGTACCCTCTGCTGCATTTTCAAATAATTTTGCAATGTATGCACAATTAGAGCAAAAATTCTTCAAAAAAAGAAACCTTACAGTTCAATTAGGTGGAAGATGGGAGTTTTATAACCTTTGGGGAACAAAAATCGAATCAGAAAAAAAGAACAAACCTATTTTCAGAGTAGGAGTTAATTATCAAATACCCAAAACAAAAACTTCATTTCGGAGTTCTTTCGGACAAGGCTATCGTTTCCCAACTATCGGCGAAAAATTTATCTCTTTAACTGTGGGGGATTACGGTTTTTACCCAAATCCTGCACTAAAACCTGAAACAAGTTGGAATGCAGAAGTTGGAATTATGCAACCATTCCAATTTTTTGATTTTAGAGGATTGTTTGACTTGTGTTATTTTCACCAAAATTATAATAACTTTATTGAATTTTCAATGGGTGTTTGGGGAAAAAGTCCAAGACTGCAAGAAAGATTTGGATACAGATTCTTTAATATTGGACCAGCTAAAGTTGATGGTATCGATTTTTCACTCATGGGAGAAGGAAAAATTACCAAACATATAAATTATAATCTTACTGTGTCGTACACATGGAGTCAACCCGTTACTAAAGATCCAACATACGTTTATTTTACACAAGTTTCTGAAGGCGGTACCTCTTATAATACTAAATTCTCTTTTTTAAAGTCAAGTTCAGATACTACACGCAGGGTGTTAAAATATAGGATTGAACACATGGTAAAATTGGATATCGAATTTACTTTCTTTAAGAAATTTGCAATTGGAGGAACTCTTAACTACTATAGCGCCATGAAAAATGTTGATAAATTTATGTTCGATTTCGATATTAATAACCCTACTCTTCCAGATGCAACTATAAATCTTATTAAATCTTCCGGGGATCTCCCATTTTATAATTTTTATAATTTCTTCCAAGATAATAAAAAAGGTTCTTTAACTCTTGATTTGCGTGCAAGCTATTATTTTGAAAAACTTTCTGTCACTTTCTTAGTGAAAAATGTTACCAATCGCCTTTATGCGCTCAGACCACTTTATATTGAACCACCAAGAACTTATACTTTACAATTAATAATAAAAATTTAAAAAACATACACCCTTACACCTATAAACTCATACACTTATATCTCTTTATACTTTTACGCTTTTACACAATGGATTATTAACCCCAAAAATAAAACTTTATGAAAAAAATCAAATTTTTCCTTTTTTCTTTTTCTTTTTTGTTTTCTGCTGTTTACATTAACGCACAACCTTTCCAACTTCCAGATAGTGGTTTTGAAACAGGTTGGATATTAGAAAATAGCGTGAACGGTTCTTATGATGAGTATAAAACAGACTTTTTTTATACTCTCAATTCTTTACATGCATTAGAAAACGACCCGCTTCCAGCTGATCTTACTGCTTTTAAAGACCCAAATTTTCATTCAGGTGATTATTGTATCAAATTAGTAACCGGAATAATTCCATTAGGTGAAAATATTATAATTCTTCCGGGAATGGTGGGAACTATTAACAAAGCTTTTGTAGAAGAATTTTTAGGTAGCGATGGAGAAGTAACCATAACCTGCGAATGGGATTATGATACTCCCCTTGCTTTGGAGGGATATTATAAATATATACCGGTTGCAGGAGATTCTGCATTGATTGATATCGGTTTTTCTAATTATGATAAGGAGATTTTTGTTGAAAAACTCATTATTAAAAATACTGTTAATGAATGGACAAAATTTTCTATTCCAATTCCTGAACAATATCTAAGTGATTATTATAATAGGATTAGAGTGCTTTTTGTTGCAAGCGCTGCAATTAATTTCGATATGTTAATGTTTTGCGAAGGTCAAAAAGGAAGTACTTTATGGATTGACGATATTTATTTGAATTATGGAGATGGTATTAAACAAAATCTTTTCTCTAATTTATTTGCAAAAGCATATCCAAATCCTGCAACTGAAGTGTTAAATGTTGAATTGAATGAAAGTTTTGTTGGAACAATTTCGATTTACAACATTTCCGGAAGTAAAGTTATCGAAGAAAACATAAATGGAACACAATGTCAATTAAACACTTCTACACTTGCCTCGGGAAATTACATCTACAAAATAATGAAAGAAAATACTATTTTTGCGCAAGGTAAGTTTGTGGTTGTTAAATAGTATATGAACATTCTGGTTGAAAGTGGAGCAACAAAAAGTACATGTATCGGTTATAACGATGCGTGTACTTTTTTTCATTATAAAACTACAGGTATTAATGCTACTTATGCTCCAAAAGAAAAAATAATTGATATTTTTAAAGAGATTATTGCAAAAAATAATATTGTTGTTGCTGAAATCGAAAATATTCATTACTATGGCGCCGGATGTTTTAAGCCGGATAATGCGGCAAAAGTAAAAGAAGCATTAAGCTGTTTGTTCCCAAAAACAAACATTACAGTGCTTTCAGATTTGCACGCAACTTGTTTAGCATTGTGTAATTCTCAAAAAGGGTTTTCTGGAATTTTGGGTACAGGATCCGCTTCCTGTTTTTATGATGGAGAAAATATTATTGATAAAGCCCCATCATTGGGCTTTTTGATAGGAGATGAAGGCAGTGGTACACATATAGGAAAACTGTTTGTAAAAGAATATCTTACTGATAATTTAGATCCCGATATTGCTCAGAACTTTGAAGACACATTTATGTTCTCGAAAACCATCGTTTTTACAAAAATGTATCAAGAAGAAAACCCACAGGCTTTTTTTGCGTCAATTCCTCCCTTTTTACAAAAACATATCGATAATAAACAGATAAAAAAAATAATTGCAAATTCTTTTCAAGATTTTTTTGACAAACAGATAGATTATTATGGAAAGTTTCCATACCCTTGGTTTTTTTGTGGGTCAATTGCCTATTTTTTTCAAGATATTTTAATAAAAACAGCACGAAAAAATAGTATTAAAATAGAAAAGATTATTCAGGAATGCGCTCCGGCTTTGTTATACAATACTTTAAATTATTAGTATGGGTAAAGACAAATTGAAACGTTTTGCGGAGAACGAAACTTTTGATAATCTCTTTCAACATCATCATTTTAATGCACGGGTTGAACCGTTTAAATTAAAGGGCAAATGGCATTCTGATTTTTTTAAAAACGAAAATCCGATTGTATTGGAGTTGGGTTGTGGACGTGGAGAATATACAATAGGTATGGCACAACAGTTTCTAAATAAAAACTTCATCGGAGTTGATAGAAAGGGTGCGAGAATTTGGCGAGGCTGCAAAGATGGTATTGAAAAAAAATTAAAAAATGTCGCTTTTTTGCGTATTAAAATTGAAGATATTGAATATTATTTTGATGAAAATGAAGTATCCGAAATTTGGGTTACTTTCCCTGACCCTCAACCGAGAAAAGAACGCAAAAGACTCATCTCCCCAAATTTTATTTCAAAATATAAAAAAATTATTGATGCTTCAGGAATTATTCATCTAAAAACAGATAGTAGAGAACTTTATGAATATGTAGTAAAAACAGCCCCCATTGAAAAATGGAAACTAATAGATCATATTGCCAATATTTATGAAAGTGAAAATCTGTCTGTATTGACGGAAATTCAAACTTTTTATGAAAAGAGATGGTTGGAAGAAAGAAAGATGATTTCGTATATTGCTTTGAGTATTAATTAAATGATATAGTAATTAGTAGCTAATGAAGAAGATAGATAGAGGAAAAGATAATTTTATCAGGATATTATTTCTAAAAAGTTGTACTTTTGCCGTTTTTGAGTTTAAGTGGAATATAAAAAAACAACCCAAAATAAATATTCCCTATGATTGAAACTTTGAAATTATTTGTATGAATTGTAACGAAATACGCGCGGCTTTTTTGGATTTTTTTAAATCAAAGCAACATACCGTTGTGCCTTCGGCGCCTATGGTGATTAAAAACGACCCCACCCTGATGTTTACCAATGCAGGGATGAACCAATTTAAAGATATTTTTTTGGGGAATCAACCCGTAATTTATCCGCGCATTGCTGACTCACAAAAATGTTTGCGCGTTTCCGGAAAACACAACGACTTGGAAGAGGTGGGCAAAGATACATACCACCATACCATGTTTGAGATGCTTGGCAATTGGTCGTTTGGCGACTATTTTAAAAAAGAAGCGATTGAATATGCATGGGAATTTCTTGTCGATGTAATGAAATTAGATAAAAACCGTTTGTATGCCACTGTTTGTGAATGTAATCCGCAAGAAAGGATAGAGGGCGATATCGAATCTTTGGAATATTGGAAAAGGTATTTGCCCGAATCGCGAATCCTGTATGGCAGCAAGAAAGATAACTTTTGGGAGATGGGTGAAACCGGTCCGTGCGGTCCGTGTTCAGAAATACATATTGATCTGCGCGATGAGAAAGAACGAGCCAAAATAGACGGCGCCTCACTCATCAATAAAGATAACCCATTAGTGGTGGAGATTTGGAATTTGGTATTCATTCAGTTTAACCGCTTAGCCTCAGGAGAGTTGCAAAAACTGCCCGCCCAACATGTGGATACCGGCATGGGTTTTGAGCGTTTGTGCATGGCAGTGCAACACAAAAAATCTAATTACGATACCGATGTTTTTCAGCCTTTAATTCAAAAAATTGCACAATTATCTAAAAAACAGTATGGCTTTGAAGAAAAAACCGACATTGCGCTGCGTGTAGTGGCAGACCATTTACGTGCTGTAAGTTTTGCCATTGCTGATGGACAACTGCCTTCCAATACAGGCGCCGGCTATGTGATCCGCAGAATCTTGCGACGCGCTATTCGATACGGTTATACTTTCCTTGGTTTTAATGAGCCCTTTATTTGTCGGTTAGTTTCCACACTTGTTGAAAATATGGGACAAGCATTCCCAGAACTAATTGCCCAACAAACACTTATAGAAAAAGTGATTCGAGAAGAGGAAAACTCATTCCTGAAAACATTGGCAAGTGGGATACAGAGGTTTGAAGGGTATTGTCAGAAGTTAGAAGTTAGAAGTCAGGATATAGGAGCAGAAAATCTTCTACCCAAAGAAGATATGTCACGTGTCACACGTCACGATTGTTACGAAATCATTGATGGCGCATTTGCGTTTGAATTGTTTGACACATACGGTTTTCCTATAGATTTAACCCAATTGTTAGCCTCTGAAAAAGGGATGAGTGTGGATATGGAAGGTTTTCAAAAAGGATTGGCTGAACAGAAACAACGCTCGCGTGCTGCCGCTGCCACAGAAACAGAAGATTGGGTAGAACTGCTGAAAACAGAAAACCCGACCGAATTTGTGGGTTACAATACATTAACCTGCGAATCGAAAATCGTGAAATACAGAAATGTAAAATCAAAAGGGAAAAGTTATTATCAAATTGTGTTGGAAAAGACCCCTTTCTATGCAGAATCGGGAGGACAGGTGGGAGATACAGGAGTGTTGGAAAATATTAACGACAAAATAGAAATCGTTAATACTGTAAAAGAGAATAATCTGATTGTACATATTGCCCATTCATTACCCGATAATATGGATACCTTTTTTACTTCAAAAGTAGATGAAGAGAAACGGACTTCAATCCAAAACAACCATACTGCCACACATTTGCTCCATTTTGCTTTGCGGAAAGTGTTGGGAACTCACGTTGAGCAAAAAGGCTCAATGGTGGCGCCGGACAGATTCCGCTTCGATTTTTCCCATTTTTCAAAAGTAGAAGATGCTCAGTTACGTAAAGTAGAAACCATAGTCAATGAGCTTGTTAGGGAAAATATTCCGCTTAGTATTTTGAATGATATTCCGATGAAAGAGGCTGTGGCGATGGGTGCTATGGCATTGTTTGGAGAAAAATACGGCGATAAAGTACGTGTAGTTAAATTTGCCGATTCCGTTGAGTTGTGCGGCGGAACACACACATCTTCAACCGGAAATGTCGGGTATGTGCGTTTACTTTCCGAAAGCGCCATCGCAGCAGGGATTCGTCGTATTGAAGCAGTTTCAGGAAAACAGGCTGAAAATGTAGTAAATGAGTTGTTTCATATTTTTGATGATATTAAGCAACTACTGCACTCGCCCAATATCATTCCGGCATTACAAAAATTGGCGGAAGAGAATGAGAAATTCCGAAAAGAATTTGAAGAGTTTGCCGCAGAGCGCGTTCAACAATTTACAAAACTTATTGACAAAAGAATAGAACAAATAAACGGGCATTATCTCATTTTCTACTTGTCCTCTGCTCTGCCTGATATTTTGAAACAGGCGGCTTATAAAATCAGAAATTATAAAGAAAACTTAGTAATAATTTTGGGTTCGATCCATGACGATAAACCAAATTTAGTAGTAGCATTGTCCGATGACTTAGTTGCAAAAGGCTTACATGCCGGAAATATCGTTAGAGAAGCTGCCAAACTCATGCAGGGCGGCGGTGGCGGACAACCCTCACTGGCAACTGCCGGAGGAAAAGATTGCAGCGGATTGGAGGCTGCCATGAAGCGGGTATTAGAATTGATTTAATGAACACACAACAATCAATTTATTATCAATCAGAACAGAAGAAAGTTGAAGAATATGTTTTTTACAAACCACCCCTTTGTTTTCATTTTTAAAGACTTGCAAGTCTTCAATAAAATCTAAATTTTTATCTGCGAACCATTTGTACATAGCTTCTTTGGCGCACCAGTAATAATAGATTTCCTGCACATTATTGAGGTCGCATGCGTTCATCTCCTCTTTGCTCATAAAACGGGAGTAGAGTCGCAAAATTCTGGGAGAAAGTTCCTCAATATCAATTCCTACGGGAATATTTGCCAACGCCACGGCAACACTATTATTGGTATGGGAGAAAGAAATATGATACCCTTTGAATTGCGGCTGTCCGGTTTCAGAATAAGTGATATAGATTTCGTTGTTGCCGAGCAGTTTTGCAAGCGCAGCCCGACACGCTAATTTTTGAAGTCGCACCTGTTGTAGCTTAATACTTTTAATTCTTGATTCATCTTCTGTATGCAACTTCAAAAAACTCCAAAAGAACTCTTCATTTTCAGTAATTTGCCAAACGGCAATGTTGGTGTTTTCAGAAAAAAAGCACACAGATGACACAGATTTAACAGATTTACGCAGATATTTTAAACCACTAACCACTAATCATTAATCATTAACCATTAACTACTAAGTTCCCCTCACTTTATCTTTCGCTTTGAGGAGTTGTTTTTTCAGCGCGCTTATCACTTCATCGGCGGCTTCTTCAAAAGTTTTTGCAACTTTTTTTGCAATGGCATCGTATCCGCGAATTTTTGCACGGATTTCAACACTTTTATTTTCAGGTTTGTCCGTATTTTCTAACTTCAAAGTAATATCGAAGCCGATAATTCCATCATGAAGCTTAGATAGTTTGTCTAATTTTTCCGAAATAAAATTTTCTAATTTTTGGTCTGCTTTAAAACGCACCGAATTAAATGAGATGTTCATGAAACCTCCTTTTTTATGCTCGGGGATGAGCTTGTTGATAAATTGATTTAAGTTTTTCTATTGAATTGTGGGTATATACTTGTGTGGCAGCTAAACTGCTGTGTCCCAATAGTTCTTTAATAGTATTAAGGTCTGCGCCACGATTCAATAAGTGTGTGGCAAACGTATGACGAATGATATGGGGACTTCTTTTCTCAATGGTAGTAATCATATCCAAATACTTACGCACAATGGTATAGATATTTTTTTTTGCTAATTGTTTTTCTTTAACGTTCACAAACACAAAATTATTTTGTGCCGGCGAACCAAAATTTTCATGATATAACTCAACATATTTTGATAAGATGTTTTTCAAAGTATTTCCAAAGGGGATGATGCGTTCTTTGTTTCTTTTTCCCAGCACCTTAACTTGATTGTTGTACAAATCAAAATCATTAAAAGTAAGCATTTGAAGTTCGGAGAGCCGCATGCCGGTAGCATAAAAGAGTTCCAAAATTGTTCGGTCGCGCCAACCTTCAAAATTGTCTTCAAAAAGATTGGCAGAAAAGAGTTTGTCCATATCATTTTCTTCAACAAACTGAGGTAAACGTTGGCTCACTTTGGGAGTATGCACTTGCAACATAGGATTGGTTTTAAACACCCCCATTTTAATATGATATTTATAAAAAGACTTTAATGCGCTTATTTTTCGGTTAATAGAGCGCGGCGTTAGTTTTTCTTCCATCAATGTAATGATCCATGTTCGGATGATGGCAGCATCCACTTCTTTCCATTCCGTGTCGGGGAATGCTTGAAGTAGATAACCCCAAAACTGCTCCAAATCATTACGATACGAAATTACAGTATGTTCTGAAGCCCGTTTCTCAAATTGAAGAAAAGAGAGAAAGGTGTTAATTAGATTCATTGTGAGATAAATTCATGTAACAATCTTCGATATTTGGCTCTATTTCTTTGATGGTGAAGTTTTTATATCCACATTCGGTAAGATAATCTTGAATTTTGAATTTTGAATTTTGGATTAAAGTGATATGCAATGTGTCGCCAAACGCGAAGCAGGTTTTTACCGTCGGATTTTTACGTAGATCTAACAACATTTGGTACATATTGTTACCTTCAACTGAAAAGAGTGTTTCGGTAAAATTAGCGATAATATTTTGCGGGGTGTCGATACCTATAAATTTGCCTTTGTTAATCAATGCAATTCTGTCGCAGAGGCTTGCCTCGTCCATGTAAGGAGTTGATACTAATATTGTGATTTTCTGTTCTTTCAGTCGGCGCAACATCTCCCAAAACTCTTTTCGCGATACGGGGTCAACACCGGTAGTGGGTTCATCCAAAAAAAGCACCTCAGGCTTATGAATCAGGGCGCAACTCAAAGCCAATTTTTGCTTCATCCCGCCGGACAATGCTCCCGCTTTTCTATCCTTAAACGGCTCTATATGTTGGTAAATATCTTTGATGAGATGGTAGTTTTCTTCAATTGAAGTGTTAAACAAAGTTGCAAAAAAGTTGAGATTTTCCTCAACGGTTAAGTCCATATAAAGAGAAAATTTTCCGGGCATATATCCGGAAATATTGCGAATTTTTTGGTAATCGGTAAGGGCGTTGTGATTTTCGATTAATATGGTAGTTGAGGGAGGTTCCTCGCTTCGCTCGGAATGACGATCCGGTAGTAATAATGTTGTTAAGATGCGAAATAATGTAGTTTTTCCGGCGCCGTCGGGACCGATGATGCCGAAAATTTCTCCTTTTTCTACTTCAAAACTGATATTTTTCAAAGCCGTAATTCCTTGGAGTTTGGGTTTAATACCGCGAATTTTACGATATATTTTTACCGGCGGCGGCACGAACTGTTGGAGGTAGTAGGTTTTGGAAAGGTTTTTAACAATAATTGAACTCTGATGACACTGATTAGGCATGATTTTCTCTGATTTTTTTATTTGAATTGGAAAAATATTTGCGTTTTAACTCGGGTTTTTTACCGAAATTTAATAATAATCCTACTTCTATATCGGTGGCTTTTAAATAGTTTAAGAATTGATATTCATGTTCTTCGCACAAACATTCTGCTGCTTTCAATTCTAATATTATTTTATCTTCAACAATAATATCAGCGTAATAATCTCCTACTTCAATATCTTCATAATACACTTTAATTTTTTGTTGCTTAGAACATTTTAAACCCGTTTTTTGTAATTCATAGAATAGAGCATTTTGGTAAACTTTCTCTAAAAATCCATACCCTAAAGTGTTATAGACTTTATAAAAAAGTTCAATAATTTTTTTTGTTAAATCTGTATTTTGATACATATTAATATTTTATTTCTATAAATAATCTGAGAAAATCATGCCTAATCAGTGTCATCAGAGTTCTAAATAAACTTCACCTCGCCATACATCCCAATCTTCAAATACCCATCATTTTTTACCAAAATCTTAATTGCATACACCAAATTTGCGCGTTCCTCTTTAGTTTGGATCGTTTTTGGGGTAAATTCGGCTTCTGAGGAGATCCATGTAATGATACCCTCATATTCTCTGCGCTCTTTTTCTCCGAAATCGGAATAGATTTTTACATGTTGATTTAATTGTATTTGAGTAAGTTGCGAAGCAGTTAGGTAAGCTCGTAAGTACAGATGTTCTAAATCAGCCACTTTAAATAATGGTCTGCCCATAGTGGTTACCTCTCCGGCTTCGGCATATTTTAATAGTACGGTTCCGGAGATTGGAGATTTGATATATGCTTTTGAAAGTTGGTCGTTAATAGCGGCAATTTGTGCGTCCACCAAACCGGTGTTATCTGTAACACTTTGGTTATTTTTTTCCAAATTTTCTTTCATTGCGGCAATCTGTTTTTCAATTATTATAATTTGCGCGTTAATATCGTCTAATTGTTTTGTGTTCCCTGCTTTGGCTGTGATCAGTTTTTCGACGCGAATTTTTTCACGTTGTTGATAGGCTAATTGTTCCTCTAAGGAAGCTAATTGGGTAGGGAGATCTTGCTTTCGGGCGCCCACCTGTTTTTTGCTTTGTTGTAGTTGCATTTTTTGGAAGAAAAGCTGTGTAGTATCAATAATGCCAAGCAGTTGCGAAACATCAACAACTTGCCCTTCGGTGATATTCAGGGCTAAAATTTTACCGGTAGCTTCAGCTGAAACGATCACTTCGGTAGCTTCAAACATACCGGAAGCATCATGGTTTTTGTGGTTGGAAGAACATGCCGAAAGTAATAAAATCAGACATGTAAAATGGGTTAAGAATTTCATAAAAAATTATTTTTAGTTGCAAAAGTATATTTTTTCTGTAATATTAAAAAAAATGTATTTTTGCACGCTACATATATACTATAAAGTAACAAAAAAATTATAACCCAAAAATTATTAACCAAATTCTAATTAGTTATGAAAAAAATCTACAAAGCGAGTCTTTTATTGATGCTCTTCTTTCTTTTTGCATCAGTAGTTGGAGTGATGGCACAGCCCAGTCGTGGCGGTATCCCTCCAAGTTTTAAAACCTCATTGGCTGATGAAAATCAGCCGTTTCTAGTATCTCCTCCCGATGTGCAAGCATTGTTGGCAGAGGATGAAGCTAACACCAACTTTATGCCCCGTGCGGCAGTGGTTCTACCGGTTGATCTGAACCCCACCAATTCCGGTGAGTGGATCACCTTGGAAACCGGCGAAACCATTTGGCGATTAGCCATTGAATGCGAAGGCGCAAAGGCAATTTTACTTACTTACAGCAATTTTAATCTACCCAAAGATTCAAAATTGTTTATCTACAACAAAGCCAAGACGCAAATATTAGGCGCTTACACAGAGGAAAACAACCCCATCTACGGACCTGAGTTTTCTACTGAATTAGTTGCCGGAGACCACATCGTTTTGGAATATGTAGCACCCCGTGTAGCAGGAAAAACAGGAGTTCTTGATCCTAGAACCGGCGAAATTACTCCCGGAAAAGAACCCCGTGTAATAATGCCTACCATTCAAATTGATGGCATTGGATACGCTTATAATAATTTCGTTTCGGTAACTAATAGTTATGATGTAACAAAAACTCCTTCCGATTTAGGTTCTTCCGGATCTTGTCAGGTGAATATTAACTGTTCACTAGGCGCTCAATGGCAAAACCAAAAGAAAGGAGTAGCGGCTACATTACAAAAAATTAGAAATAATTACTGGATTTGCACAGGTTCTTTAGTTAATAATATTAGACAAGACCTAACTCCCTATTTCTTAATGGCATGGCACTGTTCAGAAGATGGTGGAAACCGTCCAACTGTTGCTGATTACAACCAATGGTTATTTTATTTCCATTGGGAAAGAGCCGGCTGTGAAAACACCACCGCTCCAATTACTTACAGAACCGTTACAGGTTGTCAACATCAAGCAGAATCATCTATTAGTGGTGGTTCTGACGGATTATTGATTAAGTTAAACCAATCGTTACCTGCGGCTTGGGATCTCTATTATAATGGTTGGGATGCAGCTGTAGTTACCTCATGGCCCGGTGGCGGCGCAGGCATTCATCACCCTTCAGGAGACGTTAAGAAAATAAGTGTTACTTCAGCAACTATCACCCAAACTACTTGGTCTGGTGGCGTTTCTCAAGGTCACTGGACTTGTTCGTATGGACAAACTGTTACTGAAGGCGGCTCCTCCGGCTCACCAATGTTTAACAGCGCCGGAAAGATTATTGGTACGCTCACCGGTGGCGCAGGCTCCTGCTCAAGTTTAAACAATCAAAGTAACATCTATGGCAAATTTGGTCATCACTTTGATAAATTTGGAACAGAACCCTTAATGAAAACTTTCCTTGACCCTGATAATACCGGAGACAGGACATGTGATGGCAGATATACAGGCACTGAGCCTATTGCCAATTTCACGGCATCTACTCAAACCCCGTATGCAATGCAACCGGTACAGTTCTATAGCCAGTCGTTTAATGCTACTTCTTATGCTTGGGAGTTTCCGGGCGGAACCCCTTCCTCTTCAACAGAAACTAATCCTATTGTAACTTACCCTGTACCTGGAGGACCCCATAATGTATCTCTTACTATTAATGGTGGTGAAGCCTCTAAAACAGAAATTGGGTTTATTACTGTTTCCGAAAAATTAAATGATGAAGAAATAACTATTGGAACGGGTACACAAGGCGCAAATTTTCCATTAGGGTATCCTAACAGTAATGCACGTGTTCACCAGGCTACGCTTTATACTCCTGCACAATTAGGCGCTGCAGGTCTATTAAAATCAATTGCTTGGTATGCAGGAAATGCGCGTACAACTGCACGTACTATTCGCGTTTGGATAGAATATACTACAGCTACTGACGTTACAGGTGTTACGGCATGGAATATTAACGATAACCCAACCGGAACAGCAACTTTAGTAGCCCAATATACAGGACAATCCAATGTGGTAGGTTGGAATTCTTGGAACTTTAATGTAACTCCGTTTAATTATAATGGAACCAGTAACGTAATTATATATGTGGAAGTATTTGCTGCAAGCAATAGTTCTGCCTTAAATTCTATGACTAATACAATTAGATATACTGCAACAGGTACAAATACTAATAGAACATGGTACTCAAATGCTACAACGCAACCTACAGGAAACTTGGCAACTAATAATCAAGTACCAAATCTCCGCATAATAAAAGGGATGCCATCTCAGCTGCCGGTAGCCAACTTTACCGGTCCTGTGAAATTTGATAACTCAACTTCCGATTTCAAAGAAGGTTTTGAACAAACCACATTTCCACCGATTACAGGAACTTATGGCAATTGGACAATGACAAACTCCATAGCAGGTCGGGCTTGGTATCGTGCAGCGGGAGTTTTACCTTTCAATACCATTGATCCAACCAGTACGTTTTCTGCTGTTTGTCCTTGGGCAAATACCGGAACCGGACTTAATAACCAGCTTATTTCTCCGGAAATAAATATTACATCCAATAATTGTGTTATTGAATTTTGGGCTATGTGGGAAGAAAATTATTGCGATGAAGCACACTTGGAATTTAGGGTTTCTACTAATGGTCCAAGTTATTCTACATGGACTTCTCTTTGGTCTATGCCTACAGTTACATCAGATAAAGATTTTACTTGGTACAAGATCACAGTGGATATGTCTGCTTATATTGGACAAACCATAAAATTTCAATATTGGGCAACGGGTACAGGATCAGCACCCGGTTATCACATGGCTGTTGATGGTATTTCTCTCGGAAGATTCGACCCTCTTGGCAAATTTCAAATTTACAAAGATGAAGTATTACAACTTACAGATTTATCTACCGGACCTCCCGTAGTTTGGGATTGGGAGTTTCCTGGCAGCTCAATACCGGAAGTACAAACATTTTCGGAAATAGTACCTCCCGTACAATATGAATATGCCGGAACCTACGATTTGGGCTTAACGGTTACCAATCTTAAAGGATCTGATACCAAATATATGCAGGAACAAGTTGTAGTAGTAGATAGAATGCCTAGAGCAGCATTTACAGCTAAAAGTGACGGCTACGATGCCATAGGCGAGTATATTGATGAATATCATCCATTTGTTATTCCCGGTGGAACAGTAACTTATACTAACACTTCAGAATGTTTACCTGATTCATATCTTTGGACATTTGACGGAGGTGTTCCGACAACATCAACAGTAAAAGATCCAATTGTTACCTATAACCAACAGGGTGATCATTCTACTTCTTTAAAAGTGTTGAATTCTGCCGGCGAATCTACTAAAGTAGAAGAAGATTTAGTTTACACAGGCTATGGTCCGGAATATATTACTAACGGTAATTTTCCGGGTGGCGCCTGGAGTATATGGACAGCAGGTACCAACCAGTATGTAGGAGGTACAGGTGTGTTTAGACAAATAGCTGAAAAATATGCAGGACCTCCGGCAGCAGGACAAATTTCTGAAATATTAACTTATGTAGGAGGAAGAGGCACAACAGCAACTACAAGTTATACCATTAGTATCAGATTAGCCGGAGCTGACGGAAATCCAGCAAGTACTACGCTGTGGTCTCAAGCATTTACTTTAGGTACATTGCCCACAGCAGCCAATTTGCCCGCCATAGTTTCTTTTCCGGTCAATCCACCCGTATCAATTCCTGTAGGACAAGCCTATTTTGTTCATGTAACAGGGTTTACTGCCAACTATGCAGCAGGGACATTTCTACATTTCATAGTATCTATGGGAGACCCTGTTCCTGAAAGTACAGTTTCTACAGCGTATGGTAATACAGGAACAGGAAATACAGGTTGGGGTGCCGTTTCGACTTTCTTTCTTGGCGATCCTTGCACTTCTTATGCTTTATGGCCCGAATTTACTTACACCCAATTAGATGTTAATCCCACTCAACTTACAATTCCCAATACCGCAGGAACCCAATTAGTGACTGTTACCTCAAATGTTACATATACGACAAATACTTCCGATACTTGGTACACATTAACCACCGGCAGCACCGGCGTTACTGTTAATTATACTGCAAATACTACAGGCGCGCCTAGAGAAGGCTCATTTAACGTAGTAGGCGGAGGTGTTACCAAAACTGTTACTGTTCTTCAGGCTATTGGAACATTGGCGTTAAATGTTAGCCCTTCTGAACAAATCATTCCTAATGGACCGGGCAGCGCTTCTTTTGAAGTTACTTCAAATATACAATGGGTAGCTACTTCTTCAGAACCATGGGTAGTTATTCCTAATCCTACCGGTATGAACAACGGAACACTTACCGTTAATGTGGGAGCCAATATGGCTCTTGCAGATAGAACAGCGCTCATAACAGTTTCAGGTGGAGGTCTTTCTCAAGTAGTAACTTTAACACAGGTAGGTAATGAACCATACTTGGAAATTGCCCCTGATGGAACCATCAATGTTCCCAAAATGGATGGAAGCAGATTTATTCAGGTTTCCTCCAATATTTATTGGTTTGCTACTGCCAATCAACCTTGGATTAACTTTACACAACAATCAGGTGATGGCGACGGATATGTCTATTTTAGTTTCAATGCTAACCCCACTACTGCACCACGTACTGCCGTGATTACTGTTAGTGCCGGAGCCCTTACAAAAACATTAACTGTAGTTCAAGATGCCGGAGACGGTAGTTTTACCATCACACAAAATTTCCTACAATTACCTCATACAGCAGGTTCACAAAATGTTACAGTAGTTTCACCTACTGCATGGATCGCTTCTACTGCCGATAATTGGTACACTGTTTCACCTATGAGTGGAAACGCAGGAACACAAATAGTTACAATTAATTATACGGCTAATAATAATCCTACAAACAGAAATTCTGAGGTTACTTTCAATAACGGTTCTGCTTACAGATATCTGCAAATTGTTCAAAAAGGTATGGCAATTGTCTCTTGGAATACTCCTGTAAACGGAACAATACAAGTGTTGAATGGCGCTACTCCTATTGCCAATGGCGCTTCTGTTGAGTTGGGAACCCAACTTACTGTTGTGGCTACTCCAACTCCGGGATATGCTGTAAGTACGCTCACACTTAATGGTATTCCCTTGGCTAATAATGGCTCTTTCATTGTGGAAGGCGAATCAATTATTAATGTTCAGTTTGATGTAGGTGTATATACTTTATTCTTCGATCCAAATGGAGGTACAGTTTCTACAACTTCGAAGCAAGTTACCTATGGTACAGAGATTGGCGAATTACCTGTTCCAACCCTTGCAGGTTATACCTTTAGCGGATGGTTCATAGGCTCAACTCAAATTTTTGCAACTACAGTATGGAACTATCCTTCTCATCAAACTGCAGTTGCACATTGGACAGCTAATACCTATACTTTAACCTTAAATTCAAATGGAGGCACAGGAGCTCCTGCTTCTATAACGGTTACTTACAACCAACCAATAGGTTCACAATTAGTTTCTCCCACCCGCACGGGATATACCTTTAGTGGTTGGTTTATTGGAACAACACAAATTTATTCAACAACTACCTGGACCTATCTTTCTAACCAAACCGCAACGGCAAGTTGGACGGCAAATACTTATACTTTGACCTTTAATCCGGGGCTGGGTACTGTTAATCCAACCTCAATTACAGTTACTTATGGTCTGGCTATTGGTAATGATATTCCAATACCGGAACGTCCGGGATATACTTATACCGGATGGGTAATTTCAGGTACGCCAATTTCAGCAACTACTGTATGGAATTATACGCAAAACCAAACCGCAACCACCGGATGGAATGCCAATACCTATACTTTGACATTAGATCCGCTTAATGGTTCTGTAAGTCAAACTTCGTGGCCAGTTACTTATAATTCTACGATAGGTTCTCTTCCCAATGCAAATTTAGCAAACTGTCCTTTTGTAGGTTGGTTTATAGGTACAACACAGATATCCGGTACTACAACATGGTCCTGGACTTCAAATCAAACTGCTACAGCAAGATATAATTATCCTATTTTGGCTACTTCTTCCGGACCCGGAACGATCAACTCATCCGGAACCTCCCCATACTCTTTAGGACAAAATGCTACTTATACCTGCACACCAAGTAATGGAGCGCATATTGTTACTATTGTAGTGGATGGTGCTACCGTGTTTACCGGTGATAATGAGGTTACCGCAACCGAAAGCTACACATTTACCAATATCAATAACTACCATACCATTCATGTTACCTTTGCTACCAATTGTTATGCATTAAATCCGGGCAACATCCTTGGAAATGGAGCTTCTATAAACATGACTCCCGCCAATTGCGTGCCGCACGGTTCAAGCGTTACTTTCAATTTTGTGACTGATTGTTACAGTATTACCGATGTAATTATCGGTGGTGACCCTAAAGGTCCTATTACCACTTATACTATGCCCAACATCACCGAACCTCTTCCCATCATTGAAATACTAACGACACAACAACAATATACCATTACCGCTACTCCGGTTGGAATGACCGACCCGCTGGGACAAATTGTTCCTTCTGGCGTTACCACAGTAGCTTGCGGCGAGGATGTAACGTATAATTTTGTTATAACAGAACCTACTAAATATAAAGTGTCAACCCTTCTTATTGATGGCGACCCTGTACCCGTTCCACCAACAAATTCTTACACTTTCACCAATGTTCATGCCAACCACACCATTCATATTGAGTTTGAAGAAGCGACACGATACATTATTCAGTTTGGACCGAGCGCATCTCAAAATGCCGGCGGTATTGTTTATTACAACCATTCCCCCGAAGAAGAATATTTTGTTCCTATTGACTCCGGCTCAAATGCTCCATTTACCATTGAACCGAATGAAGGGTATATGATTGATAAAGTTTATGTAGACAACATTATTAACAATCAGGCAGCTACTACCGGTACTTATACCTTTACCAATGTAATCGCCGACCACTCTATTTTTGCTACCTTTAAGAAGATTCAGTTCACAATTATCGCTACGGCAGACTCGCACGGAACTATTGATCCAAGCGGCACAGTGTTAGTGAATTACGGAGAAATTCCAGCTTTCCATGCATATCCTAATACAGGATATGAACTCAGTGCTATTTTGGTAGATGGTGTTAAAGATGATGATGCTTCTGAAACCGGTGTTTATACATTTCCTCCTGTGTTTGAAAATCATACGATTGCAGCTCAGTTTGTAACGAAAAAATATTTCATTACAGCAACAGCCGGACCTAACGGTACGATTAATCCCGAAAGTTTGTGGGTAAATCACGGTGCCAACCAAACTTTCACCTTTATTCCCGCCACGGGTTACAAAGTGAATAAAGTGTTTGTTGATGGTCTTGAAAATACTACTGCCGCCATCACAGGTAATTATACTTTTGTAAATGTTACCGAAGCACATGAAATAACCGTAACTTTCACTAAAAAGACCTTTACTATTACAGCTACTTTCTCTTCCGGTGGGTACACAACCCCATCGGGCGTTGCTACGATTGACTACAACGAACATTCAGAGGTTTATGTATTTGTTCACAACGATGGATACCATGTTAAATCGGTACTGATTGACGGAGTAAACAACGCAGTGGCAGTTGAAAACGGTTTCTATCGTTTCATGAATGTAACGGCGAACCACACCATTCACGTGATTTTTGAGGCTGAGAACTATACGATTACAGCTTCTGCCTCTGCGGGTGGTACGATCAATCCGGCAGGAGTAATTACCGTTCCCAACGGCGCCAACAAGACTTTCTACATTCAGGAATTAACAGGCAACAAGTTAGTTCGCGTACTGATTGACGGAATCAACGATGAAAATGCTGTGATTCTAAAACAATATACTTTCGATAATGTTTCAGCCAACCATAAGATTATTGCGCAATTTGAAAAGAAAACATTTGATATTTATTGGCAAGAACTCCCCGGTGTTCTTATTGTACCCGTAGATGGTTCTGTTTCTCCGGTAGAATACGGCGGCAAGTATAAGTTTAAGGCTGATCTTCAGGTTGGTTATACCCAATCTAACCTTATTGTTCGTGCCAACAATATCATAATCAATCCGATAGCTGGTGTTTATTCTATCAATAACATTGTTGTTGACCAAGAAATTACGGTTAGCGGTTTGGAACTTAACCAATACAAGATTGTAGCCAAAGCCTATACGGGTGGAACGATTGCTCCGGCAGGCACTTTCATGGTAACGCACGGCGACAGCAAAGAGTTTAAGATATCTGCAAACAAAGACTATGTTATTGATGATGTAGTAGTTAATGGAGTATCTATAGGTGCAGTTGTTTCATATATCTTTAACGATATTCAAGCCGACGGTCTCATAGAAGCCTATTTCAATTATGATTATGTAGGCATTAATGAAACAGATGCTATTGTTACGGTTTTCAGTCATAAAGATGTTGTAACGATTGTGAACGAAAAACTGATTCCAATTCAACAAGTTGAGATAATGGATATGTTTGGTCGCGTGGTATGGACAGGACAGGCGCTTACGGAAAAGACGGAGATTACGTTGAACGTTGC
>JAITUN010000163.1 GCA_031286285.1 Bacteroidales bacterium
TGTCGTGCATATAAAGGCAATATACTGTCTTTGCTGAATTTTCACACAGCCTGAATAAAATGTCGTCCCTGCGGGACTTCGGTTGCATTCTGCTTCCTGACTTCGACACTGGGACACCAAAGAATTGCATTTTGATGTCTTGACAAGAAAAGATGGTTCCGTTTGGGACAGGGACACCCAAATTGACACTCTAAATTTTATAAAACTCTTACACTGTAACAATTATGATATATGCTTTTCAAAAGTGTCGAAGTCAGGAAATGAATATGGCGCAACGACTGAAAGCCTCGCAGAGGCGATACTTTATTCAGGCTGTGTGAAAATTCAGCAAAGACAGTATATTGCCTTTATATGCACGACACATCTCCCCCGCTGGCGGGGGATAAAGGGGGTGGAAAAAGAAAGAAACTTCAAAATAGTAGCGCTAAAAAAATAAAAGAAACTTCAAAACAACATTATATTTCAAACAAAAATGTATCTTTGCATCTGTAATTCAAAAAGATATGAGTTTTATTAATCCAATTTCTAGAGATCAATTAATTTTGCCAAGTTTTCTTGACGATTATGTTTCATCAGATAATTTTGTTCGTTTCATTGATGCTTTTGTTGATAAGGTTTTGCAACATGTTAACCCTGTATTATTATTTCAAAAAGGGAATTCCATAGAAGGTCGCCCAAGTTATTCTCCGAATTGTTTATGCAAGTTATTGATATATGGTTACTTTAATTCTATAAGTTCATCGCGCAAGTTAGAAAAGGAGACCGAACGTAATCTTGAAGTAATGTGGTTGATGAATAATCTTCGTCCTGATCATTGGACTATTTCAGATTTTCGTAAGGAGAACAAAGAATTGATAAAACAAATCACGATAGAGTTTCGTAAATTTTTGAGAGATAGCGGTTATGCTAAAGGGAAATCTGTCAGTACAGATGGCTCAAAGATAAAAGCGTATGCTTCTCGCAATGTAATTTCCATAAAAAAAATTGACAAAAAACTGGAACATATTGAAAAAGAGATTGAGCGCTATTTAGCTCAAGTCAGTGAGAATGATGCCATTGAAAACGAACAGGAGGAAATGTTGACAACGAGTGCGGAGTTAAAAAATCAAATATCTAATTTACAAGAACAAATCAAGGAATTAGAATCACAAAAAATGTTTTTGAAAACAATCGGTCGTGAATCTTATGCTCCATCTGACCTTGAAGCCAAAACGATGAAAACCAGAAACGGATTTATGCCGGCGTACAATGTTCAGAGCACAGTTGATGATGATTCACATTTCATTATGTCTTGTGAGGTAACGGATCATCCCATTGATATCAAATTATTGGAAGAAAATGTAAATACACTCAAAGAGCAACTTGACATTGTTCCAAAAGTAATTCGTGCTGACTGTGGCTATGGTAACGAAGAGCAAATACAATCACTTGAAAAACAAGGGATAGAATGTATTGTACCTCTTCAGGATGGACCTGCAATCAAAAAAAAAGAACGTGAAAAGGGTATCACTTTTAGCTACGATGACAATGAAGATTGTTTCAAATGTACACAAGGAAAAAAGTTATTATTGGTTAAAAAAAATTGTAAGTTCAGAAAACATTTTTACAACAGATATAAATGTAAGGAATGTACAGAATGCTCTATAAGAGAACGATGCACAACATCTGAAACAGGACGAATAGTTTATAAGAGAGTAGATGGAGAATGGAGAGAGAACCATGAAAAAAAATCAAAAACAAAAGAATTTAAAGAAAAATTAAAGAAAAGAAAATGCGTTGTAGAACATCCTTTTGGAACAATGAAATACTACATGGGGCAAATTCCAATCTTACTCCGAGGAAAAGAAAAAGTACAAGTAGAAATGGATTTATACGCAACCGGGTACAACTTGATAAGATTGCGAAATATAGAATTTGTACCTACCTTACTCGAAAAACTGGAAAAATGGAACCTTATTCCCGGTTTTATTGCTTTTTTATTGTTTTTTTTCCGAATAAGAAGATTATTATTTTATCTGGATTGTCTCAAAAACTTTTACTATTACAATAATGTTGTTCATAATAAAAATAATTTGCTGAATTTTCACACAGCCTGTATTAACCGTAGGTTTTAACCTACGGACAAGAATGAATACACCCATAACCAAGTCCTGCAAGGACGACACAATCTTGACCGGCAGAAGAGTCGCCCCATGCGGGGCTTAATTGTACTCGCGATTCGTCCTGTCCGTAGGTTAAAACATACGGTTAATAGAATTGCGTCCCTGCGGGACTGAGGGTTGGTGCATTGTTGCTCGTCGTTCTTGTGGGACTTAGGTGTTTTTTTTACAAATACCTTTTTGGCTTACAGTTCCCAATTTGGGTTACGTATTGACGAAGTCAGGTGTGCCTTTACTCGTACTCATAATAGATTTTGTTAGTAAGAAGCGAAAAAGTTTCACCGTAATTTGTCACAGTACTACTAACTTCAATTTCTATAGGGAATTTTTTATTATAAGTATATGAATATTTATGATTTACTTCTTCCATATACGCTTCAGAACGAGTGATTTTTCCTTCCAAAGGATTATTTTTTGATGTAATAAAATAAAATGCATATCCCACCAAGTCTGATTCATATTCGTTTATAGCAATATTTTTATAAAAAGGATTAAACATTTTATCGAATGAGTTATAAGTATAAATAATGCTAAAGATTCCTTCTACAAATATTTCTTCCATTTTTATTTCT
>JAITUN010000184.1 GCA_031286285.1 Bacteroidales bacterium
AAAAGGTAGGTAGGTGATTATGTGAATGACAAGCGCGAAAGGGCATATCAGGATTATTTGAATGGCATGAAATATGCCGATATAGCGAAAAAATATGGAGTATCTCTTGGTACGGTAAAAAGCTGGGCGAGCCGCTATAATTGGAAAAAGGTTGCGCAAAAAAGCGAAAAGGTTGCACGAAAAGGTTGCACAGAAAAAAGCATAAAACCGAGCAGCACCTGCCTGCCGGCAGGCATGGATGCGGGTAATGGTAAAAGTCACAGGTTTGCGCAAAATAATGGTTCTGACACGCAAAGCTCTAAAGCACGACCCGGAAATCGGAACGCTGTTGGAAATAAAGGCGGTCGCGGCGCTCCCCGCGGGAATAATTACCGCCACATCCATGGATTGTATTCGCTTCTCACGCCCACTACGCTGAGTGAAGCTGAGATAGCATATCTTTTATCCGGCGATGAGTTACAGTCGGTTGACGGACTGAGAACGGCTGTGCGTATATGCGATATCTTAATTGCACGTCACCTGAATCAGATAGAAGAGCTTCAGCGGAAAGAAAAGATAACGCAGACCTTGACAGAAAGGGTAACGACCGTGAAAGGTATCGAAAAAGGACAGGAGAACGACTATGTTCAGAAAGAGATTAGCAAGAGCCATGTTTACACGGGTGAGAAAATAGACAAGCTGCACGCTGAGATTGCCAAGCAGGTTAAGATAAAGGCGGGTTTGCTAAATACCATGCGGGCGCATGAGACGGACGGCAAGCGCTTTGACCTTGATGAGCGGAAGCATACGCTTGCCAAACAACGGCTGACAGGTGAGTTTGATATCAACCCGGAAATGGGCGAGATTAAATGATACGGAAAATGTATAGAGGGGGTCGCGTAGGTACTTTTGGGGCTTTTTTTTGCCTTGCGGGTTCGAGGAGCCCGGCGTTTGAACAGATGTGCGAAATTTTTTTTCGCTTCCGCTTTTTTTTGGGAATTTTTTCGGGGAATTAAAAGAAAAGATTAGAAAATTTCCGTTTAGTGCGGGAAGCAGGGAAAGTGGCAACACTTCTGTATTTTTCTTTTTTAAGCCGTCGCCGATGATGTGTCTGCTACTTTTTATAAAACCGAAAAAACGGCGGGTTATCCCCGCCTGTGTAACTTTTATTTTTTATAAATGGCTGCTTGTTAAATGCAAGCTGATAACTTTATCCCCCGCGGACAAATCAGATTATCTTTTGAAAAAACTGTTTATACGAAATTTTAATTCATATGTTCCAAACATGATATATTCGAAAGTGAACCATGAAATAAACTTAAACAAATTTTTTGGGTGCATACCACACCATTGCGGGATTTTGTCAACAGTCATGATTTGGTATATCGTTTTGCCAGCTCGGAAACCATCATAAAGATTAATCATTTCTTCGCGTTCTTCCGCTGTTAAATCTTCGTCTGCTAACAGTTCGATGAAAATATCTCTGTTATTCATAAAATAATACTCCTTATATTTTATTTGAGCTGTCCAACTTAGACAGCTTGTTTTGCGTTAAATAAACGTCTACAACGCACTTTATACGCTTGCGGTATCTTTTTGCCTTGAATCGTTGTTGCCGCTTAAAACGCTTCTACGCGCTCACAGCGGCGTTTGTTTGAACGGCGGGTAACTCCCGCGGGAGTTTGATTATTCTAACGAGCTAAGTTTGACTTAGGGTGTTCGCAGGGCTGATATTCTCGCTGGGATATTTCTCCCAGTGAGACCGCCTTGATTTTTTTGCCTGTATGCGCTCATGTGTGTTTACACGTAGGTTCTGCGGTGCTGTCCGATTCGTTCACTACCAAGTCAGAACCGCCTTGCTTTCCAGTTTAACCTCGTTCAAAAATGTCCGGGGTTGCTTTGTCGCTCCCGCGGGACTGGATGATTCACCGATCCCTGATAGTTTGATTCGAACTGGTGAATCTCACCGGTTGCTTAATAACTTCCCGCGGGACTGGATGCTGCCTACTCCAGTTGTCACTTTCAGGTGGTGAATCTGACCACCTGATTTTTGATTAATATATTAGCTTTTATATTAATAAATATGTTAACTGCGGCAACTACTTCGATTTTTTCTTCCAAGTGACTTCGTTCGGCAGTAAGGTTCTATTTTCTTGCATTTTATTGACGTTTGTCAGAATTTTGACAAATGTGCCCCGAAAAATGACATAAATGACAAAACAAAATGACATGACATTTGGCTTGGTTACGCCAAATGACATGATGACATGAGAAAACGCTTTTTCTATTACGTTTTTCTTTTTATACCTCTACCATATCTCTATTATATAAAATCACAGCTGTGTGTGATTTTTTCATGTCATTGTTATGGAATTTATACGATAAAATGGATAAAAACAGAATGACATGACAATTAAAAAATCATGTCATTCGATGTCATTTATGGATTCCAACCTGTTTTTTTCATTGACAACGGGAATTTATAGAATCTGCCTTTGGCTGTTCGCTCTTGTTTTATGCCAATTTTATTTAGTGCTCTGCCTATTTCTCTTGCGTCAAACTGTTTTAAGGATGGATATTTTTCTTTAAACGCGCTCACTGTAAGGGATTGCTTACTATCAGTTTCTTTCATTCCACTTAAAATATCGCGGATTTCAAGTTCAGCTTTTATTGGCTTTGTATGCTTATCATTCCTCTCTGCCAGTTGTTTATTTTCCTCACGTGTTAGTCTATATCCCTGCCTATCGTGTTTTGCTTTTTCATCAATCTGCCTATAAAGCTGTAACATATCAAACTTCTTGAGCGCATCTAAGTCTATATCACCAACGGGAACAGTCCAAAAGCGACGATTTCCTGTTTCATCAACGAGATATTCGTCGCTGTTGCAAGTTCCAGCAAAAGAAGAACGGCGTGGAATATCTTGAGCAACACGCCCGTAAGGTAAACGTTCGGTATCCATCGCTCGCGTTATGAATGCTTTCAGTGCGTTTATATCAGATTTGAAAGTGCTTTCAATTTCACCTAACTCTCCGATCCAACAACTCACGGCTTTTAAAATAGTATCTTTGTCGCGTGCATCCAATTTTAATCCTTCCTTGAACCATTCTTCTCGCAATGCCATTTTTCTTACGAAAGATGTTTTCCCTACTCCTTGATTACCTTGTAATACTAATACCCCATCTGCTCCATAATCACCCCGCTCATTTCTGAGCATACTCAGATTCTGCCAGAGCCACTTATAAATTAAGACATGGCTCAAAAAATCATCTTCCGCTATCCGCAGAATATTTAATAATTTTATAAATCTATCTTTACTATCCCACTTCCCGCTCTCAATTAATTCGAGTACGGGATTGTAAGCATTATTCATAGTTATAACTTTTAAATAGTCTTGTATAATACCCACCGAACACTTCTTATACATTATATTCAATTGATTATAAATAATTATCGGTAAGTTATCCACTATATAATTACTATTAAATTTATCAAGTCCTGCAATATTAACTTTGCGGGTAGTTTCATTATACTTTACAGTTACACCAGTTTCTTCCAAATGGAATGCAACGCCAGCAATAGTTATTTTTTCGTCATGCAGAACACCATAAACATCGGAAATATTGTTTATCTGTTCTGGCTCGACAGTAGGCAGCTCGTCAATCTCTGCTATCGTCCACCCCTGCTGTAGCCAGTCGAAAACATCTCCGCCTTTTGGTAGGTCAGGTAGCTTGATAATTTTAGAACCGGGCAGTTCATGAGCTATCTTGTTTGCATACATCATACCAGAATCATCATTATCCGGCAAAATAAGGACGGTTTTATTCTCAAAATAAGCGTTAAATTCTTTTCGCCATATGCTTTTAGCTCCAGTGTCGAGGCTGGTCGCAACCCGTCCTGCCTTTGTTATCGCGTCAACGCACTTTTCACCCTCGCAAAAATAAACAGTGTCAGCCGTCAAAACCGCGGGCAAATTATAAAGGCAGCTTTTTCCGCCGCGCCCTTTTTTGCCGTCCGGCGTGAAGAACGCAAAAGATTTTGAGCCGTCATCGAACTCATACCGCTGTTTCCTGTAAGCAAGGAAACCGTCCGCGGTTTTATATTCATAGGTTATAGTATTTATTTTTTGTTTTTTTGCTGTTGATTTTCGCGGCTTTTTTGCAAACAAGTCCGCCATGGTTAATCCCAACTTGGAAATTATCGCCTCAACTGAGCAACCAGCATGACAATACAAAAGCATTTTATCCACTTCTATTTTAACGGATAATGAGCTTTCCCTGTCCTCATGTGCCGGACACAACGCGGTGTACTGCCCGTTGCCGCCTTTAACATTTTTCAATAAGTTTAAAATTTCTTGCATTATTTAATCTCCTTTTGTACTAATTCTTTTGTATTCCATAAAAATAATGCTCCTTTTCATTTTTAAAACAATACTTGACATAACAAACGGAACATGTTATAATTAATATAACAAAATATTCCTTTCCTATGTTCCTATAGGTAGGTTAGCGGCAACGTGAAACGTTCCGTTTGTGTTTGGGTTAGTGTATCTCTTGGCGGGGAACACACTAACCTTCTTTTTCTTTATTTACATATTCTAATATTAACATTCTTATTAAACCGGAAACGGTAAGTCCTTTCTTTTGCGCGTCAGCTTTTAATTTTTCAAAAACCTCATAAGGCATGAAAGTGCTTACGCGCTTGTCATTTGGCTTTTCTCTTCGAGGCATTTTTACTCCTTTCTTTGTTGTACAATACATGTGCAAGTTCATTCTATCACACTTAAATATTTTTGTCAAGCCTTTTCGAAAAATATTTATCCGCGCTTGACAGTTTTGTGAGAATGTGATATAATAAAATCAAGGAAGTGCGTTAACACTCCCTTGACGTATACGCCGCTTTAAAGGCGGTTGGCTTACTGAGATTTTTTAATCAAGATTAGTTAATTAAAAAATAACGCTTACCATGGCGGGGGCGTTATTTTTTTCCGTTCTTCGTGATATATCCTAAATTTCACAAAAATATAGTATACAGTATTTGCTTAGCAAAGAAAGAGTAGATATCATGGTGCCCCTAAGGTAAAAGTCATAGTTGACAGCGTCTCAAAAGTATAGTATAATTATAGTATACAAAAAGAGGAGATGATGTCGTGGCGTTACGGTCAAGTCCGGTGCCAATGCCGGAAAAAAGAATAAGTTTCAAGAAAGGTTCAAACGGAAATATATATGTGTACTATACATTGCGCGCATACAGAAACAAATATGGCAAACCAACCAGCAGTGAAGCAGCCATAGGGAAACAAGATGCAGAGACAGGTATGCTGATCCCAAACCGCCGCTATTATGAAATATTTCATAGTGAAGAAGGTTGTGAAAAATCAAAAATGGTGGAAGGGAAATCAAAAAGTACAGCAATCAATCGTGTATCAAGTTGCGGTACAACATACACATTGATGGAATTGGCATGTAGGATAGGCTTGCGAGGTATAGTAGAAAAAAGTTTTCCAGTAAATTGGGACCAAATCCTTGCTTGTGCCTTCTATATGCTTTGCGAAGGAAATGTAATGCTATATATAGGGGATTGGTTTGATGAAACCGATGTTCCTTTTACAGATCACATGGACGACCATCATTGCAGCCGGTTATTTTCTTCCATTAGCTATATTGAGCGTGACAGATTTTTCACAGAATGGGTAAAATTCCGCTTGGAGCAAGAGTATATCGCATATGATATCACATCAGTCTCTACCTATTCTAAAGGCATCGACATCGCTGAGTGGGGGTACAACCGAGATAAAGAAAAGTTGCCACAAATAAATATAGGCATGTTTTACGGCGCAGAATCGCGCTTGCCGGTCTATTATGATGTTTACAGTGGAAGCGTTCCTGACAAAAGCCATCTTATCTTCATGATGAATGGCGCAGAAAAGCTCGGTATTAGTAATGTGCGGTTTGTCATAGACCGTGGTTTCGTGAAAAAAGACAATTTGAGCTTCATGGCAGAGAAAAAATATTTATTTGTCACTGCTTTTTCCGGACATCTTAATGCAGCGAAAAAAATCATTGATGAGTGCAAAGATAGTATTCGTAAAGCTGCCAACAGAATTAATCTGTTTGATGTTTACGCCTTACCTGTAGATATTGACCTATATGGCTTTGATATGAAGGCTCATGTTTATTACGACGGTCAAAAGCAAGTGTTAGACGAAAAAGAGTTGTATGCTCACATTGAAAGATTAGGCGCTGAGCTGGAAAAGATAGACAAGAAAAAGCGCACAACGAAAAAATATACTGATTTTTTCATCATCAATGAAGATGGTAATTCCAGCTTTGCTCAAAACAATGATAAAATTGACGAACTGTTAAGCCGCACAGGATTTTTTATCTTGCTAAGCAATGATGAGAGCTTAAATAGCACCGAGGTGTTGCAGATTTACCGAGGAAAGGACGTCATTGAAAAGAATTTCGACCAATTAAAGAACGGACTGGATTTCAAAAGATTACGCACTCATCTCAATGCTACTACTGATGGCAAGGTGTTCGTTGCTTTTATTGCCTTGATTTTACGCTCATATATGTTGAACAAGATTAAACAACATGAGCAGATCAAGCATATCACTTTGGAGAAAGCTCTTAGGGAACTACGGAAAATTAAAGTCTTATCTTTTGAGGATTATACTCGGACACTTTTACCTTTGACTAAATTACAGAAAACTATTTTGGACGCCTTCCATATCTCTAACGATCAGATTATTTTTGCTTTCTCTTGATTTTTCCCCGTATACTATATTTTTGTGAAATTTAGGTTATAATATCCCTGCTGGCTATATGGCAGGTGATTTCTATTACGACGAAAAGACGGACGAATTATTTTTTATCATTAGAAACCTGACAGAAAATACTGGCGCTATATATGTTTATAAGAACGGTGAAACGAAAAAGCTTGATATGCCGCATGAAAATATATTTTGTTTTCAACTCACCAACAACGCAATATATTACTCTCCTTATAACCCAATATATTATGGGCAATCCGCTAACCCTGCACATATAGCGGCAGGAATAGGACTGTATGATTTCACTGGGGGCAAAATATATGTAACTGACAGAAATACACGCGCAGAAACAACGCTCATTTTCGACTGCGGAAAAGATTTTTATATATATACAGAGTCTAGAAGTTATATAATAGTAGGTGATTACCTGTATTTTAGAAAACTAACTCTTGTGGAAGAAAACGGGTTAGTTTATTTTAATTTGATTCTTGGAGTTGATAAAGTACGGATTAATTTGAAAGAAAATACGATAAAACATTTAAAATTCGAATAAAAAACAGGAGAAAATCATG
>JAITUN010000225.1 GCA_031286285.1 Bacteroidales bacterium
TCAATGCCGACGGCGTGAATGGCTGAAGAGACGATGGATTCATCTTCGGGCGTTATTTTTACCTGTCCGCCGAAATGGGGATACCGTCCAAACATGACCAAGTCTTTGACCGTCATGTACGGAACTTTTACAGGGTCGGTTAAAACGATGCTCAGACGTTTGGCAATCTCTTTTTCCGACATTTTCGACATCATTTTTCCATCTAAAAAGACATTTCCCTCAAATGGTTTTTTCATTCCGGCTAAAGTCCGCAACAAGGTGGACTTTCCGGCGCCGTTGCGTCCAATCAGACAAATCAAATGTTTTTCCGGCAGTGTCAGGTTCAAGTCGGTGAAAAGCGGTTTTTGATAACCCAAAGAGAGATTGACGGTATGCAGTTGTGTTGCCATTTTCACTATTTTTTTAAAATCAAGAAACGTTAAATTAGATGTCGTATTGTCGAAGTCAAAAAAAGGCGTTCCCATTAGAAACGCCTCTCTTGTAATTTTTAATAGTTTACGTTATTGTTTCACCACTTTTCTAATAACCGTATCTCCTTTATCCGTAACAACTTTAACAAAATAGACGCCTGATGGCAGATTTGAAATGTCAATTGTTGTGGTGGACGAGTGGACAAGTGGACGGGTGAACGAGCAGACAGATTGTCCCATCATATCATAAATTGCAACATTTTCAATTTTCAATTGTCCATTGTCAATTATCAATTCCCCACTTGTGGGATTGGGGTAAATGGAGAGTTCATATTTTGAGTTTAAAGTTTCGAGTTTAAGGTTTCGGGTTTCGAGTTTCGTAGCCTCCCCCGACCCCTCCAAAGGAGGGGAGTTTCCCCTCTTCGTATCTTCGCCTTCTTCAATTTTGTCTTCGTAGCAAATATCGTAGAAAAAGCAAAGAACACCCTTTGCCATTCCCGCCGACCTGCCGTCTGTGGATTCGGCAATGGTTTGTAATTGAGCTATTTCTGCTTCGTCTAATTGTGACCAGTTTCTTTCGGAGAGGTACATTTTCTTTTTGAAGTTGTAGAATTGCATGTAGTTTTCGTGTTCTGTCATTTCCGATTCTTTGAAACCAAACATAATTGGAATTTCCTGCAATATGACTTCGGCTTGCTCATATTTTTTCTCCGAAAAATAAGTTTCTGCCAACCAATATTTGGCTATGGGTGTGCGCACTACTTCGTACCACGACTTCAAAGCGTCCAAATATAAAATACTGTCTTGCAGGATTCTACTGATGGCATGGTCGCTCAACTCTCGCATGGCATCGCTCAAAATCAAAATCTCTTGCAGAAGTTCCGGATTTTCGGGATTTTCTTTTAATTGCGCAACCAATTTATCGTATTGCTTCTGCATCATTTTATATTGTTCGAGACTGTCTATACCCGATCTAGGGGAGACAGAGCAAAGTGTGGAAGTACTCAGACAAAGTCTCGCAGTACCAATTACAGTTATATTGCTTGTCGGATTATAAGGTATATAGCTACTGCCGAAACTGTGATAATAGGTAATGGCTTGTGCTGTTAGTGGATTTTGCGAATAAAAACTGCTTGTATCAGTCTCCACAAACTTATTACATGCTCCTACGGATGAATTTCCCTGATAGGGACGAACCGTCGCATCCGACGAAATATGAATATCATATCGATTGTTCTCAAATTCATTACTGATAAACTGCAAGCCTATCTGCAAAAGTTCGTTGGGTTTTGGTCCGTTGATTCCATCCACAGAGATACCTTTCGTAAAATTACTGAAATAATTTTTATATATTCGGTTTTCCACATTGCCCGAATTGTTCATATAAATACCGGTAACAGAGCCGGCAGAGTTTCCGATAATAGAAAAGTTATTCTCCTCTATTTTATAACCACTTGAATTATTGCTATATAAACCGATATTATCATTAATAAAATCACACCGTGTAAGGCGATAATTGGTTTGTTCATTCATACGGACTCCTGTACCAAGAGAGTAAAAATTTGACTGATCCATATAGACAGAACGTGAAATTCCGGTATTATCTGAACGGACACCGACATCAAGATTTTTAAAAACGGTTGATTTAGTATGTGTTGGACGACAAGGACAATCAATACCTGTTGAGCCTCCGGGTTTACAATAATTTATAACTTTAAATCCGGCATCTAATGTACTTATTCCATGTTCTGTAATCACCGGAATCCTTTGCAGAACACCAATCGTATTTTCAAAAGTACATCCTTCGAAAGTTACACCTCGTACGCCCCACATAGTAACATGATTTCTGAAGTATTTTCCATTGGCGGTAAAACGGTCAATATTACTGATGGTAAAAGTACAGTTGGTAAACTTCCCTACATTATCTGCGATATCGCCAATCAAGGGTTTATATTCATACGGGCGATATTCAACCGCTTGCAAATTATCACGAAAAATAGCGCTATCGGCTTGAATAATGCCACCGCCTCTAATACCGATAAAAGGACTATCGTAACTTGCAGGCGCAGCGCTAATGGCGCAAAGGGCATGTTCAATAATCGCCCCGTTTTTCAATTCTACCGTTCCTTGATGTTGTGGCAACTGTGGTTGGTTATCGTTGCCTAAAACTACAATGCCTTGCCATAGGATACTATCGGAACAAGTGGCGGTGAGCGTTCCGCCATCTATTACCAACTTTCCGTTGGGTTGAACGATAATAGTAGTATTATTTTCACAGTTTACCCGTGAAGTGATGGTTAATGTAGCGCCGCTTTGAATAGTAATCGTATCAATTGCATGTACAATTGTATTCCAAGTTGTATCTTGGGTGATAGTTTTTTTTGAAATGAGCGAACCCATGTAACATGGTACTGCATTTACGGCTGCTAACGCATTTATTCTGCCGGAACCGTAGATGTTGTTTTTCGGTGAAGATGAATTAGGCAGACGCACGGCTGTTGTTTCCAATATTTCACAAATTTCGGCTGGAGTTAGTTCAGGATTTTTAGAAAGCATTAGTGCGATTACACCCGCTACGCACGGCGTTGCCATTGATGTACCACTCATGATATCATACCCACTGTTATTAGTATGTAACAGTGATTTAATGTATACCCCTGGAGCAACTACATCAGGACGGATTAATCCCATTCCGGGATTATAAGGATAATCGTTATAACCTGCAATGTTTTGCCATGTAACGGGACCTATTGAAGAGAAGTCGGCTATATTGTCATTATTATCGGTTGCGCCAACACAAACCACAGCTGATGTTCCGCCGGTCGTTGTTTGGTCGGGATGTAGCCATGGTGGAGGACAATTTCCGGGTGCTTTAATGCTGTTTGGTGGATTAATCGGGTTATCCCCATTAGGACCTTCATTCCCTGCGGCTATTGTAGCTATAATACCCATATTAAGTACGTTTATCATTGTGGTTCTAAATTGAATTTTTTCTGCTTCTTTTGCTTTAATAACACCAAGCGACATACTTATAACATGAGCGCCATTATCTGCCGCAAACTGGATGCCTGCACACTTTGTGCTTGCACCACTTGCTGGCCATGCTTTAATAGCCATAATTTTTGCATTGGGAGCTATGCCTGTCTGTGAGCCGGAAGCGCCTTGTCCTGCAACAGTTCCCGCACAATGTGTCCCATGTCCGTCGTCATCCATCGGATTGTTATTATTTGAGACAAAGTTCCAACCGTGATACGGGTAATTGGGATGTGTCCACATATTACCAGCCAAATCATTGTGATTGTAATTCACGCCTGAATCTACTATTGCTACTACAACGTTTTGCCCTGTGTATCCAAGCGTCCATACATTATTTGCCTGTACTTTTGTAATGTTATAGGTGATTTCTCTTGTTGGCTCTGCAGGAGCTGGCCACCATTCTTCCGGCAACATATACTGTTCGTTATCCCATCCGATTATTAAAACATCCGGATGTAATGACAGTGTCTCAATAGTTTCAATACTCGCATAACAGGTTATCATATTTACTATCCACAGAGATTGTATGTCAGATACCGATGACCTCGCTTCCATGCCGGAAAGGAACATTATTAGATTTTTCTGTGTTTCCTGTGAAAAATTTTTAAGTTCATTTACGACAAAGGAGCGCTTTTCTTCTTTGTTATTGATAAATTGCACTTTGTTTTGCATTTCAGTTTGATCATACTGTTCGTTTAGGATAATGTTTATTCGCAAATTTTCACTTTTTTCATGTTGCGCCATTTCCTGTTGCAGTTGGTCATCTATTTTAGACATAACCTGCGCTGTTGTTATCATGTAATTGCCAAACATGATTAGCACTATAATTTGAAATTTTCTCATATTTATTAAGGCATTTTAATTATTTTACAATATTTTTCATCATAATCTTCATATATATGACATATTTTTAAATCAATAACGCTTTCTTTACCCATTTTTTCCACAATAAGCACCGCAGCCCAATAATCAATGTCACTTGCGGGGCCTAACAATATTTCTATATCCAATAGATATTCATTGAGTGAAAATTCCCGTAAATGGTTTACAGAAATTTTAGGATAAATCCCGCTACCCGTGCAACCACTTGCCAACAGCAATGTATGTTTTGAAAAATCAATAGCAGGATAATCTTCCGTGCAAATAAGATAATTTTCCAACTCTTCAGTACTGTTAACAATAGATAATTTTCCCGTCGGAACATAGCCAGGATCATGCCAGTCGTGATTAAGGTTTTTCCAACATGAAAATTCAGAAAGTGAATGAGACCAAGAAATAAAATATTCCTCAAATAGAATATTTTTCAATACGAACCTCCATTCCGTCAGGTCGCCGGGTCCGACGTCATTTTTGGTATTCATCTCCAATAAATTTCCGCTGCTTTCTTTGACAATCAGATATTTGCCAACTGTTTCTCCGGCGTAGCTTACATAATAAACCCAAGCCGGATAATCCAACTCAAGCGATTCGCCTGTAGAAGTTATCATTTCAAATCCTGTTTGTACATCTTCTTTGGCATATACGCAATAGGGTTTTGTTTCACTCTCCAAGCGTTGTTGTACAATACTATCCGCTTCTTTCTGCGAAATTTGCGCCGACAATGTAGCCATACATACAAGCGGCACGACCATTAATAAAAATATCTTCTTCATAATCTTTTGATTTTTAATGTTTAACTATTTTTTGTGTTACTGTTCCAGCCCCCCCAAGCCCCCCCGAAGGAGGGGATATTTGGATGCGGATGAAATAGATGCCGGAGGGCAAATGGGAAATGTCAATGGTGGTTGTGGGTTGTGTCATGGATTGTAGAGACGCACGGCCGTGCGTCTCTACAATGAATACCAATTTCCCCATCATATCCAATATTTCCACATTTTCAATTCGTAATTCGTAATTCATAATTCGTAATTCCCCGCTCGTCGGATTCGGATAAATCAATATTCCACTATTCCCTTCCATATCAACCAAACCGGTAATGGACGTCCATTGCG
>JAITUN010000226.1 GCA_031286285.1 Bacteroidales bacterium
CAATTCAAGCTCGTTGAGATTGAAACGAATGATTGTTGCGTTGTCGTTTTGAGACAGTAATAGTGCCTCATTCTGCATTTTATTGCTTTCTCCTACCGTCAATATTTGATTTTGAGCAAATACGCCTACTGCCGAGACAAACAATAAAACTACTAATAATTTTTTTAATGAAATTTTGAACATAACTGTTTTATTTGAATTTTTTTTTTTACCGCTGCAAAAATACGAAAAAAATATTAATAGACAATACTTAAATAATAGTATCTTTGCACAAAATTTTAATATAAAAATCAAGTATAACTTTAATTCAAAAAATCTATGTTTAAAAATCATCCAAAAGGTTTATTGGGAGCGGCTTTATCAAATATGGGAGAACGTTTCGGTTACTACATTATGAACGCAGTATTGCTATTGTTTTTGATATCTAAATTCGGATTATCGGAAGAAACAGGCGGAGTGATATATGCGATTTTTTATGCCGGAATTTATGTTTTAAGTTTACTCGGAGGTATAATTGCCGATAGACTGAAAAATTACAAAGGAACTATCCAAACAGGATTGGTAGTTATGGCAACAGGTTATATTATGTTGTCTGTTCCGATTTTGGCAACTACAGATAATCATGTATGGTTATTGACTTTTACTTGTGTGGCTTTGTTTTTCATAGCTTTTGGTAATGGCTTATTTAAGGGGAACTTGCAAGCTATTGTTGGTCAAATGTATGATAATCTTGAAAAAGAAGCTGCATTAAAAGGTGAAGCAGCTTTAAAAGACGCTAAGGCAAAAAGAGACCCTGGGTTCCAAATTTTTTATGTATTTATCAATGTGGGTGGTTTAATAGCGCCTTTTGTTGCTCCTTTGTTAAGAAGTTGGTGGTTGGGAACAAAAGACCTGCTTTATAATGCAAAATTGCCTGCGCTTTGCCATCAATATATAAAAGAAGGAGCTGCTATGGGAGCAGAACAATTACAAAACTTGGAAGATTTGGTCACAAAAGTTGGAGGGACTGTTTCTACCGACCTGACTGCATTTTGCACTAACTATTTAGATGTGTTCAATACAGGGGTTCATTATTCATTTATCGCTTCGGTAGTAGCCATGTTGATTTCTTTGACTATATTCCTTTCTTTTAAAAGAATATTTCCCAATCCTGTTAAGGTAAAAAAAGAAGTTGTAAACTATACAAAAGAAGAAAAAATACAAATGGCAAAAGAAATTAGACAAAGAATATTTGCATTATTTGCAGTTCTTGGTATTGTAGTATTCTTTTGGTTTGCATTCCATCAAAACGGCGCGTCGTTATCTTTATTTGCAAGAGATTTTGTTGTAACAAGTAAGATTCCACCTGAAATATGGCAAGCAATAAACCCGTTCTTTGTCATTATACTTACTCCTGTTATTATATGGATTTTTGCCAGAATGAAAAATAAAGGCAAAGAACCTTCAACTCCAAGAAAAATAGCCATCGGTATGGGAATTGCAGGCATAGCATTTTTATTCATGACTATTATTTCACAAATAAGCGCATATCCATCGGCAACTGAATTTAAAGTTTTGAACGAAACCATAAGCGAAGGATTGAAAGCCGGTCCATGGGTGCTTATTGTGTTATATTTCTTTCTGACTGTGGCAGAACTATTTATTTCACCATTGGGACTATCTTTTGTCTCAAAAGTTGCCCCGAAACATTTGTTGGGACTCTGTCAAGGTTTATGGCTTGCCGCAACAGCCGTAGGAAACGGGTTATTGTGGATTGGACCGTTGTTATACAATAAATATCCGATTTGGATATGTTGGACGGTTTTTTTGGTCTTATGTGCTGTTTCTATGCTTATTATGCTTGGAATGGTTAAATGGCTCGAAAGAGTTACAAAATAGCGTAATTCAATAATAATAATAATATGGAAGACAATAAAAAGTTTGTTCCCTTTGTTTCGTCGGATACAAACATGAAAGAATTTACCGTTCGGGCGTTGCTCATCGGTTTGGTATTGGCGGTTGTTTTGGGCGCTGCCAATGCGTATTTAGGTCTGAAAGCAGGGATGACCATTGCTGCCACTTATCCGGCGGCGGTTATCGGGATGGCGGTTTTACGCTTTTTCAGAGGGAGTATTTTGGAAGAAAATTTCACCCGTACCGTTGGTTCTATTGGAGAATCGGTAGCGGCGGGCGCTATTTTCACCCTGCCGGCATTTTACATATCCGGTATATGGAGTGGCGAGGAATTTAGTTCGCTCAGCAGCTACATCACCGCTTCGCTGATTTTAATAGCAGGTGGTACATTGGGTGTGCTGTTTGTGGCTTTGTTGCGCCGCGTGATGGTAGAAGATAAAGATTTACCTTTCCCTGAAAGCGTAGCAGCCGCCGAAATCCATAAAACAGGACAGAGTGGGGCAGGAGGCTCAAAATATCTCTTCTCAGCAATGATTGTCGGCGCTTTGGTGAAAATCGCAGGCGACCTCCGTCTGTTTGCTACCGAATGGATTACCTTCTTCAAATCGGCTCCGGCTACGTTAGCAAACGGAAAAACCTTACAAGGCGGCTTTTTTGCCGGCGGACCGGCTATCAGTCCCGCTTATTTGGGCGTAGGATATATCATCGGACCGCGGCTTTCTGCTTTAAACTTTAGCGGATTGGTCATTGCCTGGGGATTGATGGTTCCGATTTTACTCTCCATCTTAGGCGATTCGTTTGTAAGCGGACTTTCAGTTAATATTGAACGAGGAATTGACGCCGCCTCATTGGGTGCATGGGAAAATGCTGCCGGCGTGGTTTGGCGGGAGATCGTGCGCATCATAGCCATTGGTGGAATGTTGGTTGCTGCCTGTTTTACCCTCTACCGGATGCGCAACAGCTTGGGCGCCGGATTAAAACGCTCCATGAAAGACCTGAAACGCGCCACACAAACATCAGGAAACGTAGAACGCACCGAAAAAGATATGAAATCGGCAGCTATATTGATTGGTATCTGTATCGCCGCCGTATTGACATTCGTCATCACCTATTTTATATTTAAGACTTCTATTTTGGT
>JAITUN010000268.1 GCA_031286285.1 Bacteroidales bacterium
GCTGCCAAAAAAAGGTTTACCTTAACCGGCACCGGTAAAGTGAAAAGACACCATGCTTATCACAGCCACATCCTTACGAAAAAATCTACCAAGAGAAAACGTAATCTGGCTTACAGCGCTATCGCCGATAAAAGCATGGAAAGTACCATCAAAAAAATGTTGGGACTCTAGTTAAAATGAATTATTAATTTACCATCAGCACATTAAGAGTTTGTATATCAAAACGCTGACGTAAAAAAAAGAAAGGAGAATTTATGCCAAGATCAGTTAACAACGTTGCTTCAAGAGCACGCAGAAAAAAGATTTTGAACCGTACCAAAGGGTACTTCTTACGCCGCAAAAACGTATGGACCGTAGCCAAGAACACTTGGGAAAAGGGTCAACAATACGCATACCGCGATCGTAAAAACAAAAAAAGAGCCTTCAGAAGTTTGTGGATCTCCCGCATTAACGCGGGCGTTAGAGAATACGGCTTATCGTACTCAGTATTCATGGGTACACTTGCAAAGAAGGGTATTGAACTAAACCGCAAAGCCCTCGCCGACCTCGCAATGAACAATCCAAAGGCATTTAAAGCTATTGTTGACCTCGTTAAAAAATAATCAACAAAACAATTAGTAATGTGTTTGTGCAATTTTATAACGTGGGGGCAAGGTTTTTTGCCCCTTACGTTTTTATAATTCTCTGTGATAATTTTAATATTAAATGCAATACTATTTAAATAAGGATTTCATAAAAAAACTTAGATGCCCAATTACTAAAAACAAACTTGAAGTAATAAAACGGGAAGATTTTTTGCGGTATAATATTCCTGAAGAGTATAGCTTTTTTGGAAAACTTTATTTTGGATTGATTGATAGTTCAATTCAGTATTTTTTCCCTGTTTTTGATGATATTATTGTATTACATGAACATTATGCTTTATATGTTGGAAAAAAGGAAGATAATAGGAGATCGTTATCATTTGATAAGCAACGGGTTTTTGATTATTACAATGACTTGAATTATAAAGTCAATGACTCTTTTAAAATTTACGAGGATAGTCCTAAATGGGTCGATTTTAGGGAAGTTTCATCAAAATATCTAAAAAAATCATTTACTAAAGCATCTCAATTTTATCCCCATCAAGGAGAATACTTATTAGACATCGCTTCCGGTCCGATTGGGTTACAAGAATATATTTCGTTGTCAGATGGATATGATTATAGAATTTGTGTAGATATTTCAATAAATGCATTAATTCAAGCCAAAATAAATATAAATAAAGTAGGTAAAAAAGGGATATTTATTTGTGGTGATATTAATAACATCCCCATACAGGATAATTCTGTTGATACCGTACTTTCTCAGCATACACTATACCATATTCCAAAAAATGAACAAAAGACAGCTGTAGAAGAGATGTATAGGGTGGCTAAGCCAAACTCTAAAATAGTCATCGTTTATTGTTGGTTTTACTACAGCTGGTTTATGAATTTGTCTCTTAATCTTGTACAAGTTTACAGGATATTAAGACACTTCGCAGGTAAAATTTATGTAAGATTAGTAAAGTCGAAACCAAAACTATATTTTTATCCACATAGTCCCGGGTGGTTTCGGAAGAGATTCTCATTCAGCAAGAATATTGAGTTTTATTGTTGGAGAAGTACAAATAAGTACTTTCTTGATCTTTATATTCACAAGTGGTTTTTTGGAAAAAAGATTTTAGACCAACTTTCTCGAATAGAAGATAAACATAGTAAATTTATGAGTACATTTGGGGAATATTCGGCGGTAGTAATCACGAAACTTGAAGCGTCATAAGCACTGTGTCTCTATGCTTGATATTGTTAATTAGAATTATGCCTCAACAAAATTAAAACACCACCAAGCATTTTCACTTCCTCTTCCAATTCAGATAAAACCACCGGCTCTTCCGCTTTACTAAAAATTCCATCCATAAATGCCAATGGATGAAGCATCAGCGCAGTTTCTTCATTTTTTTCTAAATCGAAAAAAGGATAGGGTACTGCAATGGAAGCACGGAACCCCACCTCATCATGCCAACCTAATGAATAATCATCCGTAATTCCGGCTTGAATCAGAGCTTGAAAAGTTGTGGGAAACCTAAATCGCAAGAAATGTTGTCTTGATTTAGTTACTTTTGTCTGTAATACAACCTCTAATTGTTTTTTCTCTTTTTCAATTAATGTTGTTTTTCTAGATGAATGATAGGAAGGATGGATACCAATTTCTGAAAAATTTTTTAGTCTGTTTATTAATTCTTTAAAAGCATTGCTGTTTGGACTGATATTTTTGTCGTATTTACCAAATGGAGCAGTCGGAATAAAATATATAGGTTTTCCAGATTTATTTTCAGGTTCAAAATTATCGAATGGGTCATCAATATTTTTGCCGAGCGCTACTTTCAAATAATTCTTGACAGAGTGAATCCGAAATTTCATTAATTCTTTTGCTATTGCAGCACACCATCGCCACCAAGTCTTTCCTTTGTATTGATACGCAATATCCACATCGTGGGTAGACAATTCTTCAAATTTTGGTAACGAATATTCAAACTGAGGGTAGTGTTCTTTTATAACTCCTGCCAACTCCAGTGCCAATCTATGAACCATCAGTTTTCTGTGCCATCCCAACTGATATGCAACGCTGTTTTGGCACTGAAACCGCCCGTGCTTGTCAACCAAATTGTCTTTACCATACTCTTCATAACGACTTATAAGAAAAAAGATTACTGCTGCAATATCGATCCTAAAACTACCAGTACTGCTGGGAAAAAAAAGTGTAACCTCCTCACATTTTTCAGGAATAATTGCTTTTTTTTCAATGCTGTTTTCAAAAAGAAGTGAAGAGGCTTCTAACCAAATTGGAGTCTCAATCCGTTGAGAAGAATAAGCCATTTTAGGCTCATCAGATGCTAAAAATATATCAATATCTGTTGTAAAAACTACATTTGTATTTAGAATACGTTCAAATATTATACGAAAAGTATAAGTGTTTCGGGAAGTAATTTGGGGGAAGAAGATTAACATGGACTCAATATGGTTAGTTCCTATCTATTATTTTTGTGATTCTTAGTGATAATGTTGATTTGTTGGTTTTTAAACGCATCGGTAGGGTTCGTATTGTTTTTAGAAAGATATTTATTTTAGAATACTCTTTTAACTCAGTTTTTCAACTACCAAAATTTATTATTTTCTATATATTCGCACCACCTAAAAAAACAAGCAATTCTGTTTTAAATATTTGAAAATAAAATAGTTATTGGGATTGTTTTGCGGGTATTTTTAATTCAAAATTCAAAATTCAAAATTTATAAGACTATGTCAGAAAAAAAATTTTTATCCTGCGATGGAAATTACGCAGCAGCCCATGTGGCTTACATGTTTAGCGAAATAGCCGCTATCTATCCGATAACCCCAAGTTCAACAATGGCAGAATATGTGGACGAATGGTCGGCATACGGAAGAAAGAATATTTTCGGAGAGACCGTAAAAGTAGTAGAGATGCAGTCGGAAGCGGGCGCTGCCGGCGCAGTACACGGCTCTCTGCAAGCCGGCGCACTAACCTCAACATTCACTGCCTCGCAAGGGCTGTTGTTGATGATCCCCAATATGTACAAAATTGCCGGCGAACTCCTTCCGGGAACTTTCCACGTTTCCGCACGCTCTTTGGCAGCACAGGCTTTGTCAATTTTTGGCGATCACTCCGACGTGATGAGCACCCGCCAAACCGGTTTCGCTATGTTAGCCACCGGTTCAGTGCAAGAGATTATGGATATCGCTCCTGTGGCACACCTCTCCGCCATTAAAGCACGCATCCCATTCCTCCACTTCTTCGATGGCTTCAGAACCTCTCACGAAATTCAAAAAGTGGAAGCCGCTGACCAGGAAGTACTCAAAAAGTTGGTGGATTACAAAGCATTACAAAACTTCAGAAACAATGCGTTAAATCCTGAACATCCCGTTACGCGCGGAACTGCCCAAAACCCCGATATCTATTTCCAAACCCGCGAATTGCAAAACAGATTCTATGATGCACTTCCCGATATCGTAAACGAATATATGGAAGAGATCTCTAAGATTACCGGCAGAAAATACGCGCCATTTACTTTCTACGGCGCACCCGACGCAACCGAAATTGTGATCGCTATGGGCTCCATTACCGATACGCTGAAAACAATCGTGGATAAACTCAACGCCGAAGGCAAAAAAGTGGGATTGGTTTCTGTTCATCTTTACAGACCATTCTCTGTTAAATATTTGGGAAAAGTAATTCCGGAAACTTGCCGTAAAATTGCAGTTTTGGATAGAACTAAAGAACCGGGCGCCAACGGAGACCCGCTCTATTTGGATGTGGTGGAAGCGTTTGCAAATTGTAACGATATTCCCGCTGAATGTAAACCGCTCATTGTAGGCGGTCGCTACGGATTATCATCCAAAGATACTACTCCCGCTATGATGTTGTCGGTTTTCAACAATCTGTTCGCAGATGAACCGAAAAACCAATTCACTGTAGGGATTAACGACGACGTTACCCACAAATCATTACCGTTGTTGCCCGAAATCTCCGTGTTGCCCAAAGGCACCTACGAAGCCAAATTCTATGGCTTGGGCGCAGATGGCACAGTAGGCGCCAACAAAAACTCTATCAAGATTATTGGCGACAATACTAACAAATACTCGCAGGCTTATTTTGCTTACGACTCTAAAAAATCGGGTGGCTTTACCTGCTCGCATCTCCGTTTTGGCGACCAGCCCATCCGTGCGCCCTATTTGGTAGGTACCCCCGACTTTGTGGCAGTGCACGTGCCCTCCTATTTGGAAAAATATGACACCCTGAAAGGACTGAAAAAAGG
>JAITUN010000283.1 GCA_031286285.1 Bacteroidales bacterium
ATAATGCGCTCATGGATTATGCTAAAGAAAACTCGCTCGAAAGTACGGGCATCTATTACGATTACTACCTCAACGACCCAAATGACACGCCTGAAAGCGAGTTGCTGACGCAGGTGGTCTATCCGATCAAATAGAATTCAGTGACGCCGCAATTCGGCAGAAAGGAAAGCGTAGTGCATAACTATGAAGTGTTTAACAAGGAAGCAGAGCCAACAGAATCCGAAATCAAGGATTTTATTGGAACTGAATATTTTTCTGACTTGGACAGCCACTTGCGCGACAACTATAGTATAAAACCTAAATTAGCCTATTCCGGTTGTGCTATGGATAATAATATCTGGCGGGGTTGGAACATCAAATATCAAAAAAGCGGTAAATCATTATGCACGATTTATCCGCAAAAACGGTATTTTTTAGTTTTAGTTCCGGGAAAATCCTTTGAAGTTAGAGATGAAGAAACTTTAGGTGAAGTTAAGTTGGCTGTAGAAATTAGGAAAGATGAAATGAGCGCAAGGAAAAAGTAAAGAGTTATATTCGGAAGCAGCAAAAACGTAGTTTTTTCGTGATTATCGGCATTATCGGCAGCGTAGAGTAACCTAAAAACTGTTTGGCGAGATGGATCGCGTTTTATATTCTGGTTTAATAATTTATATTAGGGAGATAAAAACTTGTTTGTTGAGTTACAAAAATATTTATCAAAGCCTGAATTATACACCAATAGTTCCGGAAATTTTTGGGATGATGAGCATATATCAAAAGGGCTGTTGGAAGCGCATTTAAATCCTAGTTTAGAAGCGGCAACACGAAAGCATGATTTTCTTGATGAGTCTGTAAAGTGGATTGGGGCAATCGCGCCACCAAACAGATACAAGAACTTGCTTGATTTGGGTTGTGGACCTGGATTATATGCAGAACGGTTCAGCGATATCGGATATATCGTAACAGGTATAGACTTTTCTAAGCGTTCCATTGACTATGCTAAATGGCAAACACGTTATAAGAAAAGTAAAATCAAATATCATTACCAAAACTACTTGACAATAAATTACAATGAGCAGTTTGATGTGATTGTTATGATTTATTGCGATTATGCTGTATTGCCTGCTACCGACAGAGCTATACTCATTAAGAAAGCTTACGATGCCTTGAAAACAGGTGGGATACTTATCCTTGATGTTTTTACGCCCCAGATGAGGAAACCCGAGTGTCATACATGGCAATATAGCCCATACGACAGTTTTTGGAGTGAAATACCGCACCTAACTTTGGAGTCCGTTTTCCAATATGACGATGCCGATTTGACAGAGTTGAGCCGATACATCGTACTGACGAAAGAAGGTATACGTTGTTATAATATTTGGAATCACTATTTTACGAAAGAATCGTTGTTGTCAGAGATATTGTCATCAGAATTTTCGAATTTTGAGTTGTATGGTGATGTGGCAGGAAACGATTATTCAGATGCAAGCGAAACAATTTGCGGTGTGTTCACGAAGTAACGCAGTATAAGCATGGTCAAACTTAAAGATGTAAAGCGCTTTTTTACTTGATTATGGTGATTTGCTGATATTGAGTATTGGTGTAGAACCGTTAGCGGCAGCGGTTGCTGAAACCAGCAGCAACGCAGAGCATTTATATTTTCACCAGATTTTCAATAACTGATTCATGAAAGGAAATGGATATGAGAAAAAATGAATTGATAATTTTAATCAAGGAAATGATTTCCGTTGATTACTGCGAGGCTTCTCTTGTTAATGCAGGGCAAGACTACCTTGATTCTATGAATAATGCCGAGAATGTTGATGTAGCAGCAGCTAGACTCGTGGCAGAACTGAAAGAATGCATTGTGCCCATTGATGATGCTATTGCGCTGGCTAGGTCGCATCCTGACAACGAATTTTGGAAAGGCGTTTTAGAAGCGGAGCTTAAAGCAAAAGAAGAGGGAATGACTATTTGCGGATGTGTTGCGTGTGTCAACGCGCAGAAAATTCTTGATAATCATGAATATCTTGTCTAACTCATAGATTCAGCATATAACCAAGTATGGCATAATAATAGTGAAATTTTATACACCAAAGGATATCGAGTTTGATGACTAATCTTTTAGCAACCGCAAAAAAAGAGCTTGAGGATATGAAATATGCTTCTGTTGGAAAAAATTATCGAACAGGAGATATCCGCAAGCTCTCAGCAAAACTTTTCAAGGATGTTAAAGACAAGCCGATTGAAATTGTCTTTTCGGTCTGCGAAGAACTTTTAGAACAGCTTAGCTGGCCACTGGGCATTATCGCTTTTGATTTCGCATATCGTATGAAAAATCAATATGATGAAAAAACTTTTACAGTTTTCGAGGGTTGGCTTGAAAGATATGTGCGAGGATGGGGCGACTGCGACGACTTCTGCACCCATGCTTTCGGTGAGCTTATTTCCCAAAATACGAAACTGGCGGAAAACATCATTGTTTGGACAAAACGTGATGAGTTTTGGATGCGTCGTGCTGCTGCCGTTGTTCTTCTCCCGTCGATTGGTAAGAATAAGTACAATGAAACGAACCCACTGCGCATTTCGGATATTCTAATGAAAGATGAACATCACCTGGTTCTCAAAGGATACGGGTGGATGTTGAAAACACTATCAACAAAAGAGCCTGAGCTTGTTTTTGAATACTTAATGAAAAACAAAACGGTGATGCCAAGAGTGGCTTATCGTTATGCACTTGAAAAAATGGATTCTAGTAAAAAGAAGATTCTAATGCAATCGTAAAAAGGTTTTGAAATAAGCACTAAGTCACGAACGACTCAAAATTCATCGATTCGTGAGTGTTGAGATTTTCGATAGCGTAGATCAATAAAAATTCTTAAGCGAAAATGAGTTCCGCTTAACGACTTGGTTCATTATTTTATATTAGCAGAGGTGCGAGACGTGGGAAATTTTGTCCAAAATCCGTACAAAATCCGGTAAAAGTATAAAAAGCAGAGGATGAGGCTTCTCGTTAGCCCCGTCCTCTGCTCCGTTTGTGC
>JAITUN010000309.1 GCA_031286285.1 Bacteroidales bacterium
GGCGTTACGGGAGATAGACTATGCTCGAAGTAAGTGAGGGTGTACAGTGTACACCCTGCATTATGATTGAGAGAGGGAACTTTGAGCCCCTGTCACCAAAAAAGAATTTGATTTTAAAGACTTTAAAGGCTTTGATTTTAACGTTGAGGTTAATTGCCGCCGGGTTAATAATGCCAACCGATAGTATTTGTGTGGACGCATAATGACAATAGGGCGAATTTTGCCTATTTCCGGCTTAAGCTCAATCGCAACGAGCCTTTTTAATTTGCGATGATAAAAAAGAAGGTCAAGATAAAAATCCTCACCATCAATTATCATGCGCTTTTGCCGCTCCACAAAAGCGAAACCCTTTCCTAATTCCAAAATAAAGCTCTCAAGATCACGTAATATAGCTGTTTCAACGTCTTTTTCAAGATAAGTATTTTGAAGATCAAAAAAATCAAACATATAAGGATCTTTGAACGTACTTGGCGGAATTTTTGATTTTTCTGAAACCTTAGTATCGGCTATTTGAGTACGTTCAAAGGTTTTTGTAGAGATTTTTTTACGAAGCTCTCGAACCCCTAACCCCTGCTCAATAATTTCATTAGCATAAAATAGCCTCGCTTCTAAAGTCTGCAAAGGCAACAATTCAATAGTATGCGACCAATTTAATTGTGTAGACAGTGTCGACACAATCTTTTTGTCAGGAAATACGTTGGCGAATTGCATCATTCGACGTAAATTTCTTAATTCAAAATTCCGTCCATATCTGATCGAAAGCTTCTCCGCCAAATTTGATACCACTTGAGCGCCATACTCTGCACGCTTATTAAGCAACACCTCGTCATTTATCCTTTTGCCAACCTGCCAAAATAACGAATTAACGGCACACTCTTTGCCAAAGAAATAGCCTTTTGCTTACTCTTTTCAATGAGTAAAGACAATTCCCTGAACAAGGCATCACTTTCTACGATAGAAACTTTTTTAACAGGCATATTATATGGCGCTCCCTTATCATATAAATATAATATCCGCCCAAAGATAAAAACAAAAAAACGTGAACCATGCAGGGAAAATTGAGAGGCGAGCGGAGAGAGGGAAGGACGGGGGAAATCCAGTAAAAGGCACACCGACTCCCCAAAACGGATGACACCGCGTAACACGACAGAGGAGAGGAGCGCTTCAGATTTTGTCGGTAAAATTATCAAGCGTGTCAAACGGAATTTTTAAAAAAAGCTTTTTACAATTGTGCAAATTTCGTCAAATTTATTTTTTTCAAGCAGTATATCTTTATAGCTTACGCGCAGATTCTTTTTACCGCAAAAAGGCTGTTGCAATCTATCAAGTGATATGGTTTTCGGCATATCGCACAACGCCCAACACTCTTTTTTCGCCAAAATCCCAGGCATAACACCCTTGGGAACAAATGCCGTATAAAATTTTTCTTTTGATGGATTCTGTGTGGTAAATGGAATAACTAATGCCAACCGATAGTATTTGTGTGGACGCATAATGACAATAGGGCGAATTTTGCCTATTTCCGGCTTTATATTTGCAACTATTGAGCTACTTAGCATATATAATGGAGTTGTAATTATCCCAACAGTCTTCAAATCGGCACATATATATTTGACCAGTTTTTACGTAAGTGGGCGAATTTAACAACGCTTGCTCCTTCAAAAAAAATTAGCCCCCGTAGAAGTATACAGGGGCAGTAAACCCACTTAAGGGAAGTGCAACGTTTCCGTTACACATTTATAATATAACATAATATTATCTAAAAATCAATAGTTTTTTGAAAAATTTTTTATCGCGGTTTTTTTGAGGGACGAACCGGAAGCCGTGGCCAAACTCGAGGAAAAACTTTTCAAGCTCTGTCAAAATAGCCTTCTCAAGGTCTGCTTCGATAAAATTTTCTTTCAGTTCCAAAATGTCAAGCAAATACGGATCTTTGAAGATATTGAACGGAACGGCGGAATCCGCTGTTAGTTGGGTGTTGGCGATTTCACGGCGCTCGTAGGCTTTGCGGGATATTTGATGCTGAAGTTCACGAACACTAAGACGGCGTTGAACAACCTCGTTTGCGTAATACATTCGTGCGTCATCTGATTTTAACGGCAGAATTGCGATAAAATGCGTCCAACTTAATTGTGTCATCAGTGATGACACAATCTCAAAATCGCTGAATTTTTCCGCAAATTGTGCCATTCTGCACAAATTGCGCAATTCAAATGAACTCCCATATCTTTCAACCAATTGTTGCGCCAGCGTCGCAACAATTTGCTTGCCATACTCGGCGCGCTCGCCACTAAGCAAAACCGACCCAACATACCACCCAACTCACGAGATGACGGTTTGAGACGGATTTACACGAAAAGTGGGGCTGCCTACTGGTTCAAAGGGGTACCGTTGCAATTCCGCCGTCCTATTTTTTTGAATATATTACATATTTACCGGAACACTTTTTTCGTACAAATACTCTGGGGCGAAATCTAAATCTCCGTCCCACGCAACCGTCCCGCGTTCAATAGATGCACGCGCGAAGTATACAGGGTTTTTCAACTTGGTGAATATGCCGGTGTGGATGTGTGGTTCATAATCAAATACCCGCTTTTCGTTGTTGTTAAAATTCAACAACACTTTGTAACTCGACAATAATTCTAACGATATCACACGAAACATTTCACACCCCCTATCTCAAAGGTTCTATCGGTGCAATTTGCGCCTGATTTTGCGCCAATACCCAGTTGGCTTCCAACTCCTCCTTGTGCAAAACAATCCATGCTTCAACCAATTTTCTCTTGTTCTTCGGAAATTTACCTTCGATTATTTTCCCATTAAAATCAAATTGCGCCTCCTGACCACTAAACAACGCATGGAAATGAGGTGGCGCATGGTCTTTATAATGCATATATATAATGATCCCGTAAAATGTCGATATCATCGGCATAGAAACACCTTTAGTGTTTTACGATTCTTAATATAATATAACATCCGCCAAAACAAAAAACAAACACGATAATAAAAAAGATGAAAAATGCAATGGGCGGGGAGGAGAGGTTAGGGTGGAGACGTAGATGTATGGCAACATAGGAAATTGCAATGGGGATTGTGTGGCGACAAACGCCACACGCCATCAACAATAACTACCTTACCGACACCCGCTCCTTCTTGCCATCCAACGTGACAACCACCCCTCTACGACTCTCGGCAACCAGACGACCTCGCCTGTCCGTCAAATCCCACAACCCAACTTCACATCTTGCCAAATCACTAGTTGATACCCTAAATGTCAATTTATAAAAAACTGTTTCGGCAAACGTTGCTGGAATTTCTTTACGGCATATCGCTGTTTTCTTTTATTAATCTCTCAAACTCAATACCTAAAAATTTAAGCTTACTAGCATAAGGAATAATGCGTAAAGCAATAATCATAATTAATAATGATAAATCCGTAATATTTATTTGGTAACAATATTTCTTTGAAAAAAAACCAATGCCGAAAATTAAAAATGTTAAAATTAAACATTCATATTTAAAATAATCAACAATTTTTTTCTCATTTTTTTTTATACGGTTGATTTTTTCATTGAATCGCGCGTTGCACTGCCCGGGAAAGTTTAAGATAACAATATTTTGTTTTTCTTCATCATTTTTTGAATCATTATCAATATTTATTATTTCAAAATATGGTTCATTATCATTTAAAAAAATTAAATATGCAGGTATACTTTGATTATCAGTTAAAGAACGATATTTTTTTAGTTGTTTTTTTCCCCTCTCTTCTGTTTCTTTTGTTTTTT
>JAITUN010000102.1 GCA_031286285.1 Bacteroidales bacterium
GTTAATGGTCTTTGGAGTAAAATGCGGGACGACACGTTGAAAACCCAAACAGGACATATCCAGATACATCGCAATGGTTACTGGGATGATAAAGTCATTGACAATTTTATGGAAATGGACAATGAAACGATTGCACATCTTGAAACTTTAGACAATATCGAAAATGTGTCGCCTCGTATTGAAATTACCGCCATGGCTTCGTATGGAACACTTTCGAAAGGTGTGGCTATTATGGGTATATCGCCCGAAAAAGAAAAAGAGAAGTCAAATTTGCCTGTACGCCTTACCAAAGGACAGTATCTGACCGAAGCAGACGACGGGATTTTAATCGGCGAAGGGCTTGCCAACTATTTGAATGTAACCATCGGCGATACGCTTGCCTTTATTGGACAAGGCTATCACGGTGCGAGTGCAGCAGGGCTTTTTCCAATCAGGGGACTTCTGCATCTGCCTATTATCGAAATGGATAATGGACTTGCATACATGACTTTACCTGCTGCACAAGCATTTATTGACTTGCCTGACGGATACAGCGGAGTGCTGATTTCTATCAAAAAAGAAAATCTGCTCAATGAAATGATAGAATCTGTTAAAAAGCAGCTGCCATCAACATACGAAGTTCTTCCATGGACTATTACAATGGGCGATTTGATGAAAACTGCCGAGTCGCATAAAGGTATGGTGCGGATGGTTATGATGATACTGTACCTTATTGTAGGTTTCGGCATTTTGGGAACAGTTATTATGATGACCAATGAACGAAAACGCGAATTTTCAATGATGATTTCATTAGGAATGTCGCGGTTACGACTTAAAACCGTAACCTTGCTTGAATTGCTTATCTTGACAATGCTCGGAGTATTCCTTGCAACAGCAGTTACCATACCAATAACGCTTTACTTCTCATACAACCCGATACAAATGACGGGAGATATGGCAAAATCATACGAGGAAATGGGAATGGAAGCACTAATGCCTATGGTTGTAGATGCCGGTATCTTCATCACTCAGGCGATGACCATTTTTCTATTTGCCTGTTTGACATTCATTTATCCTATAAGAAAAATTAGAAAATTGAAAATAACAGATAATAGAGTTTAGTTATTAGAGTTTAGTTATTAGAATTTAGAGTGTAAATATTTAAATATTATAGATACATGTTAGTTAGATTAAGTTGGAAGAATATTTGGAGAAACAAGGTTCGTAGCGGCGTAATACTTGGCGCAATTGCAATTGGCTTGTTTGCAGGAACTTATTTAGTTGCTTTTATGACAGGCTGGGTGGTTGACTCCGCTGTTACAGAAATAGGGAATCATCATGCTCATTTTCAGATACACAACAAGTCCTTTATGGCAAACAACGATATTAACGCTGTTTTTAGTAAAGAAGATATGGAAAAAACGCTCAAAAACTGTGATTTTTCAGATCAATTAAATATATCCTATCGTTTAAGTATCAATGGGTTATTGGCATCGGCATCAAATGTATCGGGTATTTCGTTAAAGGCGGTAAACGCATCGGACGAAAAATTGGTATCTAATATTTGGAAAAATATTCCCGACACACTTGGGGAGTTTTTACCGGACAATGTCCGTATGCCGGTAGTCATCAGTCAAAAAACAGCCGAAAAACTAAAAGTGAGGCTCAAATCAAAAATCGTTTTTTCGTTTACAGATTGCAATGGAGATATGCAAAGTCTTGCTTTTCGTGTCTGCGGAATATTCAAAACGATAAACCCTATGGTCGATGAAGGAAAAGTTTTTGTACGCTACGAAGATATTTGCGACATAACCAATTTGCCGCCAAATAGTATCCACGAAGCAGCAATCACTGTAAAAGACCTCGAAACTTGCGCAATATTGCTGCCAAAACTTACCAACCTGTTTCCCGACCTTGACGTGAAAGATTGGAGAACACTATCTCCCATGCTTGCCGTTAGCCTTGATTATATGAAATATGTAGTTTTCATTTATATTGGTATTTTTCTGTTTGCCTTGTCGTTTGGTATCATTAACACCATGCTGATGGCTGTTTTGGAACGCACCCGCGAACTCGGTATGCTGGGAGCTATCGGTATGACCAAAGGACGAATTTTCAAGATGATTATGCTCGAAACAATATTTTTGACACTGCTTGGCAGTTTTACAGGAATAATTCTTGCTGCTTTGGTACTTATTCCGTCCATGCAATCGGGTATTGACCTGACACTCTTAATAGGTGACAGTTTTGACCATTTTGGTTTTGGGACAACAGTTTATCCAATTCTTAACTTTGATATACTGCTCAAAATCGTTATCCTTGTAATCGTTGCAAGCATTCTGTCGGCAATATATCCCGCACGCAAGGCATTGAAATTGAAATCACTTGAAGCAATTAGGCAATAATTATAAATCATAAATATAAATTTTTATGCAAAATATCATCGAAATAAAAAATTTAGTGAAAATTTTCAAAGACTCCGCACAGGAAGTATGCGCCGTTAATCACGTAACTTTGGGCATTAATGCAGGCGAGTTTACAGCAATCGTTGGTCCTTCGGGTTCGGGAAAAACCACGCTGTTAAACATGATTGGCGGTTTAGACACTCCTACTTCGGGCAGTCTGTTTGTAGATGGTAAAGATATTTCTCTTTTGAAAGAAAAAGAAATGACCACATTTCGTATGCACCACATTGGTTTTGTTTTTCAGGCATATAACCTGATTCCCGTACTGACGGCAAAGGAAAATGTCGCTTTCGTAATGGAGTTACAAGGCAAAAAAAGAGAAGAAATAAACCAAAGGGCAACCGAACTTTTAGAAGCCGTTGGTTTGGGCGACCGCATGGACAGTCGTCCAGCCAAATTATCGGGCGGACAGCAGCAACGGGTAGCCGTAGCACGTGCGCTTGCCTCAAAACCCAAGTTTGTTCTTGCTGACGAACCTACTGCAAACCTTGACAGTAAGTCTGCCGAAAACTTACTTGAAATAATGGAACGACTGAACAAACAGGAAGGCATTACTTTTGTGTTTTCTACACACGACCCGCGTATTGTTGCCAAAGCAAGGCGGGTGATTACACTGGAAGATGGAAAAGTGGTAAAAGATGAAGAGATTTTGTAACATATTTATTTTTTGCAGCCTTATAGTATTTTCTGCAAATGCACAGGAGAAAAAACTGTCATTGTCCGGATATGTTAGCGGTATGCCGTCAATTATTATACAACAACAGGCGGAAACAGACGTATGGTGGCAAGGGCTTATTCACAACAGACTCAATTTCAGCGGACAAGTACATAAATATTTTCGTATCGACGCCGGTATACGCAACCGTCTCATTATGGGCAGCGAAATTTTACTGAATCCTCAAAGTATCAGTTACGACCCGGGGTGGTTAGATTTGTCGTGGAATGTAAAAGAATCGAAATATGCCGTGCTTAACAGTTCTTTTGATCGTCTGCATCTTACTTTTGAGAAAGATAAATGGAAATTGCAAATAGGCAGACAGCGAATTAATTGGGGGCAAACTTTTGTGTGGAATGCAAACGATATTTTTAACACTTATTCCTTTTTTGACTTTGATTATCCTGAACGTTCGGGCTGCGATGCGGTCAGGATAACCTATTTTAATAAAGAAACTTCCTTGTTAGAACTTGCAGCGTCAATCAATCGCAACAATGAAGTTACTGCCGCCTTTTTGTATCGTTGGAATTGGAAAAATATAGATTTTCAAACCATTGCAGGCGAACAAGCTGAAAAAGATCTCATTATTGGCGGCGCTATTACAAGCGACATAAAAGGGTTGAATATCAGAAGCGAAGCATCTTATTTTCATCCTATCAAAAATATTATTGACACAAGCGGAATTGTTGCTGTTTCGCTTGGTTTGGATTACGTTTTTCCCAATTCGTTGATGTTGCAGGCAGAGGCTTTGTACAACAATGTGGGAAAAGATGTTTTCAACGGTAGCGGTTTAATGAATTTATATGCCGCTCCGCTTTCGGCAAAACGACTGTCTATCTGCGAATGGAATATTTTCACACAGGTTTCTTATCCTGTTACGCCGCGTCTCAACGGTTCGTTATCCGGTATGTATTTTGTTGATATGCAGTCATTTTATACGGGTCTATCTTTGGACTATTCCATTATTACGAATCTTGATTTTTCGTTCATTGCACAGTATTTTAACCTCAATAAAGAAAATTTTCCTAATAAAAAAGGTATGCACGTATTTATGGGCTTTATGCGAATAAAATATTCGTTTTGATGAATTTTAATGAGTAAAGAATATGAGAGATATCAGGGAGTTGACAGTAAAAGTACCATCGCAGGAAAGCTTTGTGGGAAGGCTGCCACATCGCACAACATGGGTTTGGCGCAAGCGGTGCATTATCTCGTGTGGAGAAATTTTTGCCAAAAAGAAAAATTAATACTTTCGCGGGCAAGTGTGTGGAAGCCCCGCCTGCCCCAAGCCCCAGGGCGTTATAAATAATGGCATTTCAGCGAACAGTTAAACAGGAAAATACTCCTGAAAAGACAAATTTTTTAAAGCCTTTTGTGGAGAATTTAAACCAATTTTACTTAATTGAAATATTTTATAGATATTCTTATTATTCTGCTAACACCTGTACCTTGTTCTGCATCACCTCCATTGTTCCGCCATTGATTTCAAAAAAAAGCGTTTTTTCATCCGATACAAGTTTTATTCTTCCATTACTAAGTGCTGCAATCATGGGGGCATGGTTTTCCAAAATTTCGAACAAGCCGTCCAAGCCCGGAAGTTGTATCAATGAAGCATTTCCGGAGAAGATCTCTTTATCGGGGGTAATTATTTCTACAGTCATAACTTATGCATTAGCAGCATCTATCTCTTTTTTGCCCTTTTCAATAGCTTCTTCAATAGAGCCCACAAAACTAAATGCCGATTCGGGCAGGTGATCTAACTCACCATCCAAAATCATGTTAAACCCTTTGATGGTGTCTTCAATAGGAACGAACACTCCTTTCATTCCTGTAAACTGTTCAGCCACATGAAAAGGTTGCGACAAAAAGCGCTGTACTCTTCTAGCACGGTGTACAATTTTTCGATCCTCCTCCGAGAGTTCTTCCATACCCAAAATGGCGATAATATCCTGAAGCTCTTTATATCGTTGCAATGTTTCTTTCACCCGTTGTGCAGTGTTATAATGCAGGTCTCCCACCACATCGGGGGTCAAGATTCTTGAAGTTGAATCTAGCGGATCAACAGCGGGATAGATTCCTAATTCTGAAATTTTTCGGCTAAGTACGGTCGTGGCATCTAAGTGAGAGAAAGTGGTGGCAGGAGCGGGGTCGGTCAAGTCGTCAGCAGGAACATAGATGGCTTGTACAGAAGTAATAGATCCTCTTTTTGTGGAAGTGATTCGTTCTTGCAACATTCCCATTTCTGTGGCTAAGGTGGGTTGGTATCCAACGGCTGAGGGCATACGTCCCAGCAAAGCAGAGACTTCTGATCCGGCTTGAGTAAAGCGGAAAATATTATCCACAAAGAATAGGATATCGCGACCGCCTGAATTTTCGTCTCCATCTCGATAATATTCGGCAACAGTAAGACCTGAGAGGGCTACTCTGGCACGTGCGCCCGGAGGTTCGTTCATCTGCCCGAAAACCATAGTACACTGCGACTTTGCCAACTCCTCTTTGTCCACAATTTCCAAATCCCAACCACCGTTTTTCATACTCTCTTCAAATTTTTCTCCGTATCGAATAACCCCCGACTCAAGCATCTCTCTTAGTAAGTCGTTTCCTTCACGGGTTCGTTCTCCAACACCGGCAAACACAGACATTCCGGAATATTTTTTCGCAATATTGTTAATCATCTCCATAATCAATACTGTTTTTCCTACTCCTGCGCCGCCGAACAACCCAATTTTTCCACCTTTTGAATAAGGTTCGATCAGGTCAATCACTTTAATACCTGTAAACAAAACATCTTGTGATGTAGAAAGGTTTTCAAAAGTGGGGGGGTCTCTGTGAATATCTTTACGTGTATTAGATTCTATTTCACCTATTCCGTCAATAGCATTTCCAATTACATTGAGGAGGCGACCGTTGATATTTCCGGTGGGCATAGAGATCATACGTCCTAATGCTACTACTTCCATTCCGCGGTGCAACCCATCAGTAGATTCCATAGCAATACAGCGCATCGTATTTTCTCCAATATCCTGTTCGCACTCCAAAATAATTTTCTCTCCGTTATTTTTAGTGATTTCTAAAGCTTCATAAATATTTGGCAATGTGCTACGTTCATCAAATTGAACATCTACTACGGCACCAATAATTTGTGAAATTTTCCCTTTGATTTGATTGGTCATAGCGTATTTTTCATTTTTTCAACATCAGCAAAGAGTTCAGGCAGATTTTTCAAATATGCCATCTCTTTCCATTTTTTGCGAGCATCATCAGCAGGAACACCAAATAAAACAGCGCCTTCTTCTAAAACAGATTTGTCTAATGCAGATACGGCTAATAAGGTAGTATTTTTTGCCACATAAAGTCCTTTGTTTACTCCCGACTGTGCCCATATTGTGCAATGGTCGTCAAGAAATGTACAACCGGAGATACCGCATTGAGCGCCCAAAAAACAATACGCCCCAATATGTGCGTCATGTCCAACTTGTACAAGATTATCGAATTTTGTGCCTTTTCCAATAAAAGTTATACCGGATACCCCTTTGTCAATACTACAATTACATCCAATTTCAACATCGTCTTCAATTTTGGTAGAACCGCAAGAAGTAATTTTTACCCATCCTGTTTCTCGTTTTTGAAAATAGCATGCGTCGCCACTAATAGTTGTATTTGAATGAATAATAACATTATCGCCAATTTCCGTATCGGAGTATATACTCACATTGGCATGAATGATACAGTTCTTTCCAACGCTAACGTTTTCTCCAATAAATACATTGGGTTGAATTATAGTTCCTTCTCCAATTTTAGCTGAAGGATGAATAGCGGTATTTTGAGGATGAAAAGCTACAAAGTGTTGAACAATATTCAGATAACAATGCAAAGGGTCATCACAGATAAAGAGTGTTTTTCCTTCGGGAGGTTCAACATTTTTATTGATAATTATTGCTATAGCTTTACTACTAAGCATTTTATCATAATATTTAGGGTGATCTACAAATGAAATATCGCCCGATTCTACCGAATGAAATTCATTAATTCCGGAAATCAGGTTATTCAAATTTCCTTTTACGGTAACCTCTGAATTGATGATTTCAACGATTTGATTTACAGTTAGTTTGTTTAAAAACCTCATATAATTATAAATGATAAAAAAAGCCACTTATAGAAGTGACTGTTTTTTGTTATTTTACTCTTTCAGCATACTTATTAGTACGTGTATCCACGCGAATTTTTTCACCGTTTTCAATAAACAGTGGGACAGAAACTTCAGCTCCGGTTTCAACAATAGCTTTTTTAGCAGCATTAGTTGCTGTATCTCCTTTCACGCCGGGTTCAGTGTACGTAATTTCAAGATCCACAAAAGGTGGCAATTCGCAGGTAAGAGGTGTTTCGGTATCTGCATGATACATTACTTCAACGCTTTGTCCTTCTTTCAGCAATCCTGGATTATTAATTAAAGATTCTTGAATAGATAATTGTTCAAAGGTGTCGGTGTGCATAAAGTTGTAAGAATCGTTTCCTTCTTTATATAAAAACTGGTAAGGGCGGCGTTCTACGCGGGCAATATCAATTTTCACACCGGCAGTGAATGTATTTTCTAAAGTTCTTGACGTTTTTAAGTTTTTAAGTTTTGTTCTCACAAAGGCGGGACCTTTTCCGGGTTTCACATGTTGAAATTCAACAATTACATATAGATCTCCGTTTAGTTCAATACATAAACCATTTCTAAAATCAGCAGTTGTAGCCATAATTATTACTTTTTAAAATTTTTACATTTGGCGTCGCGAAAATAAAATTTTTCGCATACCAAATACATTAATGAAAGTTAAAAAAAACATGTTTATTTGCAACCGCAAATTTTGTATTTAAAACATACCCTAAATTTATCAAAATGAAAAACTACAAATTTACCATTAATGACAATAAGTATTCTGTTGATATTGTTGACATTGAAGATCAAGTAGCTACTGTGGAAGTCAATGGTACTTCCTATCAGGTTGAGTTGGATATTGAAACTCCAAAGCCTGTTTCTGCACATAAAACGGTTGTTAAGTTAGCTGCTGCTCCTACGCCACATGCCGCACACGTAGCAACAAAAGTTTCTCAGGCTGCTGCTGCGCCTTCAGGAGGAAGTTTTATCAAATCGCCGCTCCCCGGAGTTGTTTTGGATCTTTATGTTAAGGTAGGCGATGATGTGAAACCCGGACAACATGTGCTCATGCTGGAAGCTATGAAAATGGAAAACAATATTGATGCCGACAAAGAAGGAAAAGTGAAAGAAGTTCGTGTTAAAAAAGGAGACTCCGTAATGGAAGGAGATATATTAATTGTTATTGGATAATTTTTTTTGAAATAATTTATTAAAAACATCGTTTTTGAGCAAGTATAATCAAAAAACTATAAAAATGAAAAAATCAGTATTAATTTTAATGAGTTTATTCCTTGTAGGAATGACATTTATTGTAAAAGCACAAAACATGACACAAGAAGAAAAAAACAGTTATGCACTTGGAGCTAACGTTGGAGAAAGCTTCAAAAATGCAGGAATCGAAGTTGTTTTCGAAAACTTTAAAGAAGGATTGATGGATGCTTTGAAAGGTGAAAGCAAACTTTCTATGGAAGAGATGCAAGCTTGCTTCAATGATATTCAAGAGAAAATGGCAGCCAAGCAGAATCAAGAAAATGACGTTGAAAAAGAAAAAGGAAAACAATTTCTATTAGAAAACAAAAAACGTGCAGGTATCCATGAAACAGAATCGGGTTTACAATATGAGGTTCTAGTTATGGGAACCGGAGCAAAACCGGAAGCCACCGATAAAGTGAAAGTACACTATACCGGGAAAACAATTGAGGGACAAACTTTTGACTCATCTGTTGAAAGAGGAGAACCTGCTGAATTTGGATTAAATCAAGTGATTAGAGGTTGGACAGAAGGATTGCAATTAATGCCTGTCGGTTCAAAATTTAAGTTCTATATTCCCGCCGATTTAGCTTATGGAGAAAGAGGCGCCGGCGGCATGATTAAACCAGGTGCAACACTCATTTTTGAAGTAGAACTACTTGACATCATTAAATAGTTCAAAGTTTCAGCATTAATTTACTCACTTTTAAATAAAAGTCTGTAAAAACCAAGACAGAGTTTCCGTTTCTTTCAATATGAAAAAGCGCATCATTACATTCGTTTAGAATGGGTTGCGCATTTTTTAATGTGATAACTTTCGTAAAAAAACCCATCGTTTTCTTCTCATCGGTGGTTGCCTTTACCAAATTCTCGTTTTTTGAGCCTAACATCAAAATATTACGAATCATTCTTGCAACAAAGCGTAAAAAGTTTTTCTGTTCCTCTCTTCCTAAATCAACAATAGAAGCAATGGTATCCTGTACAGATAAGTAATTGACTTGTTGAACTGATGCTTGGGCAATGGCGTAGTTTTTTAATGCGGACATGCTGGAAAAAAGTGTCTCAAATTTTTTTAACATCTCTCGCAGTTCGTTGCTGTTTTCATGCAAACTAATTGCCTTTACATAATTTCCTTCGCTAATTTCGGCAATATCTGTCGCTTTTTGAGAAGAAATTCCAAAATCTGTAACCAATTGTTGGGCAATAGTATCGCTACTTAATGGCGGAATTTTCACCAACTGGGTTCGTGATAAAATAGTGGACAATATTTTATCTTGATTTTCTGTGAGTAAAATAAAGAGTGTATTTTTTTCCGGTTCCTCCAACGTTTTAAGCAGCTTCGGAGCAGCTGCGTGGTATAGTTTGTCTAACCCCCAAAAGATAAAAATTTTGTATCCGCCTTCATACGATTGAATGCTGTTTTGCTGAATGATATTGGAGCAGTCGCGGATATTGATCGTTGCCTGTTTGTTCTCCCCACCAAGCTCCGACAACCAATCTTCCATATCAATATGATAGTTTTTAGCGAAGACAAAATCACGAAACTCTTGGGCAAACTGTCTAGAATCCGGGTCTTTTTTAACTATTTTGGTGATACAATTGGGAAAGATGAGGTGCAGGTCGGGGTGTGCTAATTTTTCAAATTTGATACAAGAGGGGCAAACGCCGCAAGAATCATCCTCTTTTCTGTCTTGGCAACAAATATATTGCGCGTATGCCACTGCCAAAGCAAAACTATGTGTTCCGGCTTGTGAAAGAAAAAGTTGCGCATGACTGATACGGTTTTCTTTTACCAAAGAGATAAGTTGATTTTTTAGAACAGACGAAACTAAGACAGATTTAAAGAGCATTTTGTATCAAATAATCAGGAATTTAGTTTTGTGTTTTTAGGTGGCGAAAATAAATTTATTTTCTTTTTACCGCATAATTCAGAAATTTTTATCATCCTGGTGTAGCCGTAATACGTATAACTCAAAATTAATACTTTTGCCGCCTCTTTTACAACCCCTAACTTCATATTATTATGGAATACAATTTTAGAGAAATCGAAAAAAAATGGCAGAAATTCTGGCGCGAGAACAATGTGTATAAAACCGAGATAGATCACTCCAAACCAAAATATTATGTGCTTGATATGTTCCCCTATCCTTCGGGCGCCGGACTGCATGTGGGACATCCGCTTGGCTATATCGCCTCCGACATTTATGCGCGTTACAAACGACAAAAGGGATTTAATGTGCTACACCCCATGGGTTACGATGCCTTTGGGTTGCCCGCCGAACAGTATGCCATCCAAACCGGACAACACCCCGCTATTACAACTACACAAAATATAGCACGTTATAGGGATCAGTTGGATAAAATTGGTTTTTCTTTCGACTGGAGCCGCGAAGTGCGTACCTGCGACCCCGAATATTATAAATGGACGCAATGGACTTTTATTCAACTGTTTAATCATTATTACTGTCAGGATGCGCAACAAGCGCGTCCCATTTCCGAATTGAAGGAAGTGTTTGCTGCAGAAGGCACTGCGCGGATTCACCCTGCTGCCACCGAAGCACTCTCTTTCACTGCCGACGAATGGAACAGCAAAACCGAAGAGGAAAAACAGGTTACCTTGTTGAATTACCGATTGGCGTATTTAGCAGACACTTGGGTAAACTGGTGCCCCAAATTGGGTACTGTGCTTGCCAACGATGAAGTGGTAAACGGACTCTCCGTGCGCGGCGGCTTCCCCGTTGAACGCAAATTGATGAAACAGTGGATCTTGCGTGTTTCTGCTTACGCCGAACGCTTGTTGCAAGGACTCAACACCATAGACTGGAGCGACTCCCTGAAAGAGATCCAAAAAAACTGGATAGGAAAAAGCGAAGGTGCTGCCGTACAATTCCCCTTATGCCAAAAGCAGAAAGCAGAAAGCGATACTCACTACTCACTACTCACTACTCACTACTCTATTAACATTTTCACCACCCGCCCCGACACCATCTTTGGCGTTACTTTTATGGTGCTGTGTCCTGAACATGAACTGATTGAAGAAATAACCACTCCCGAACAAAAAAGAGAAATGGAGGAGTATGTGTTTAAGGCTAAAAATCGGACAGAAGTAGAGCGCGCCGGAGATGTAAAAAAGGTATCCGGAGTATTTACAGGCGCTTACGCCGTAAATCCGTTTACCGAAGAGGAGATCCCTGTGTACGTCGCTGAATACGTGTTGGCGGGATACGGTACCGGTGCAATCATGGCTGTACCCGCACACGACAGCCGCGACTATGCTTTTGCTAAACACTTCGGATTGCCTATTAGAGAAGTAATTAGCGGCGGCGATATTTCCGAAGAGGCATACGAAGCAAAAGAAGGAACCTGCATCAATTCCGGTTTTATTAACGAAATGAGCGCGAAAGAGGGGGCAAAAGCAGTTATTCAGAAAATTGAAGCGTTGAAAATAGGATACGGAACAATTAATTATCGCTTACGAGATGCTATTTTTAGTCGCCAACGCTACTGGGGAGAGCCGTTTCCGGTTTATTTCAAAAACGGAATACCCTATATGTTAAGAGAAGAGGAGTTACCGCTGGTACTTCCCGAAGTAGATAAGTTTTTGCCCACAGAAACCGGTGAGCCTCCTTTGGCACGCGCTAAAAATTGGCAAACCAAAGAGGGGTACAAGTTAGAATGTAGCACTATGCCCGGATTTGCCGGCTCAAGCGGGTACTATCTTCGTTATATGGATCCGCAGAATGATAAAGAGTACTTTTCAAAAAAGGCAAATGAATATTGGAAAAATGTGGATCTGTATGTAGGCGGTTCTGAACATGCTACCGGACATTTAATGTACTCCCGTTTTTGGAATAAGTTTTTGTATGATATCGGTTTAGTGTGTAAAGAGGAGCCGTTTCAAAAGTTAATCAACCAAGGAATGATACAAGGCCGGTCTAATTTCGTGTATCGCATTCAAAGCACAAACACATTTGTATCTTATGGATTAAAAGCGAATTACGAGGTTACCCCAATTCATGTGGATATTAATATGGTGCAGAATGACGTATTGGATATTGAGATTTTTAAGCAATGGTCGCCCGAATTTGCAACCGCTGAGTTTATTTTGGAAAATGGAAAATATATTTGTGGCTATGAGATAGAAAAAATGTCGAAATCGAAGTATAATGTACAAAATCCTGATGATTTGGTAGAAAAGTACGGCGCTGACACATTGAGAATGTATGAGATGTTTTTGGGACCGATAGAGTTGGCAAAACCTTGGGATACCAACGGCATTGAAGGGGTTTCAAGATTTATCCGTAAGTTTTGGCGGTTGTTTCACGATGCCAACAACCAATGGAATGTGAGTGATGCTGAACCGACGCCGGAAGAGTACAAGATTTTGCACCGCACTATCCAAAAAATTGAAAATGATAACGAGCGCTTTTCATTCAACACTGCCGTTAGCGCTTTTATGATTTGTGTGAACGAATTAGCCGACAATAAGTGTAACAAACGCAACATTTTAGAGCCGCTTACTATTGTACTTTCGGCTTACGCTCCCCACATTTGCGAAGAATTATGGAACTCATTGAGCAACGAAAACTCTGTGGTTTTTGCCAACTATCCGGTTTTTAACCCGAATTACTTAATAGAAAACACCTTTAACTACCCGATATCTTTTAATGGGAAAACCCGCTTCTTCAAAGAGTTTCCTATTGACAAACCGACAAAAGAGATTGAAACTGAAATCCTCTTGTTGGAAGAAACGAAAAAGTGGATGGAGGAAAAAACGGTAAAAAAGGTAATTGTAGTGCCGAGAAAAATTGTGAATATTGTGGTGTGAGACGATAACAATTTAAAACTCAATATAATATTTTCTCTTGATCAACCAAAATCCATATTGTTTTTATCAACTGCTCTTCTCCGTGAACAGGATATGGCAAAACATTTCTCAATAGATATTTGACACCTTGATATTTTTTAGTCTTGAACAAATTTCGATTTGGATATCATGCACTTAAATAAAAAATCAATAATTTCTTTATCTTTTCGCAAATCAAATTTTCTTGCAAAGAACGCTTTGGACTGCAAAATCACATCTTTATCTTCAATGGTCAAAATGATGGGATTTGGTATATTCTTTGTAAAATGAATCAACCGTAAATTATCGTCTGTTACCTGCTCAAAAAATGGAGAATGGGCAATAATTGTTTGAAAGAACATTTCGTCCGGAATTAAAGTATAGCGAAAATAACGTGTATAAGCAGGATTTTGTTCAAGGAAATTTAGAACATATTCAATAAAGTTTCCGGAAAGTGTCCACCATTGTGAGCCAAAATACATGAGTTGATAATTATATGGTTTTCGTTTATAAAAAAAACGTTGAATTTTTGTAACACCATAATTGAGTGTCAGCAACCATTTATTCCGGTTTTCAAAAAAATAAAAACCTTTGTATCTTTTTTGAAAATAAGGTGAACAACGTGAACTCTCTGCACATAATATAAATTCTTTTCTTTGATTTTTTATAAGATAATTTTCAAAATCATGAATAGGTTTAATCGGCAAATCACAACCGCTAAGCAAACAATAATAATCAAATTTATCTGCTTCAAAGGCTATTCTCAAAAGATTTAATTCAGCGTTTATCATTGAAAAGCTACCCCAGGACACATTTAAACGCTCTTCAATAAAAATACATTTTTCCTCTAAAATATTTTGAAATTGAATAATATCCGTTTTTTTATCTAAATGCACAAAGATCTGCTCTTTAGGTTTATTTAATACGGATATCAATTTATCAAGCATTTCAGGTTCGTGATGTGCAAGAATAAGATATGCTACTTTCATAAAAAAAAATATAAAGTTTTTAATGTGTTAATTTGATAGAGCAAAAGAATATAATTATTTCAATTTTGAAACTAAGCAAAATATAATTACGAAAGATGTTTTTTGAATATAAATTTCTTCTTTATTTGCAGCGATTATTAAACTATTGTTATAGTATGAAGCAAAAATATATTCACGATGAAATAACTCATAATATGAAGGACCCTAATATTATCATACCTTTAGTTCTTCATTATGTTAAACCTAAAAGTGTTGTGGATTTTGGATGTGGAATAGGTACCTGGTTAAACGCATTTAAAAATAATGGAATTAGTGAAATTTTAGGTATAGATGGAGAATGGTGTAAAAAAGATTTACTATTCAAATATATCCAAAAATCAGAATTTAAGTGTGTGAATTTAGAAAACCCGATTTATTTGGAAAAAACGTATGACTTGGTGGTCTCATTAGAAGTTGCAGAACACTTATCGGAAACAAGTGCGGATATATTTGTCCAATCATTAACGAATGCCGGTAAGGTTATTCTATTTTCTGCTGCTTTTCCGGGACAAGGAGGACAAAATCATATCAATGAACAATGGCCATCTTATTGGGCAAGTAAATTTCAAAAATATGGTTATTATTTTCATGATATAATCAGAGGAAAAATTTGGAATAATCAAGATGTAAGTTTATGGTACAAGCAAAATATATTTTTAGTAATTCACGAAAGTGTTGATTTTAATTATCCTAATGATAATTTATTACCCCTGGATTACAATGTTATACATCTTGATTACTATAAAAAAGTAATAGATGGGGAAAAAGGAATCTTCCTTTATTTTAAATTGGCTCTAAAATCTACATATTACAAGTTGGCAAGATTTTTCGGCAAAAAACCTTGATTAAGCACAGTACTTAAAAGATGAAAGAGTGATTTTGGTAACAGTTTTTTGTAAAAAAACGTTTAATACGTATAATGACACGGCGTTTTTTGGGCAAAAATAGTAATAATTGGTTATGAAAAGGGATAAAAAATGTGGTGTTAAAAATAAAAAGCTATTTTTCTAAAATAAATGTAGTTTCGCGGTCAAAAAGTAATAAACAATAGCGCATACTAATAAAATGATATTTAATGTAAAAAAATACAAACCATTGGACGATACTCTACGAAAAGGGTGGACGATACAACAATTAAAAAATATACCAGCAGGGCTAAAAATTTTAGATGCAGGTGCAGGTGAATGTTTTTATAAACAGTATTGTACACATTTGAATTATGTTGCCCAAGATTTTTGTCAATACGATGGTTTTGGTGACGGTAGTGGCATACAACAAGAGCAGCAACGTAATAATTCACAAATAGACATTGTATCGGATATTACTCATATCCCTGTACCCAATGACAGTTTTGATGTTGTTCTTTGCACAGAAGTTTTGGAACATGTCCCTGACCCTGTTTCGGCAATTAAAGAATTTGACAGAATTCTACGAAAAGACGGAATTATGATATTGACAACCCCTTTCTCAAGTTATACCCACCAGGCGCCGTATCATTTTTATTCAGGTCTTAACAGGTATTTTTATCAACATTGGTTCTCGGAAAATTATGATATTGAAATATTACAGTCATCAGGTAATTGGTTTGAATTAGTTGCGTTTGAAATAAATATTTTGCGTGGAGTGATTGAGAAATACACAACAAAAAAAATGAATCTATGGGACAGATTTATTAAAGGATTATTAACCATGCGTTTAAAACATTATTCTCGAATTTCAAAAAACGCTGATGAGCTAGGTTGTTTAGGATATTTTGTAGTAGCCAAAAAAATTAAAAACAGGATTTATTAATAACAGTTGGGTATTAAAGATGAAAATATTATTAACAGGAATTGCAGGTTTTATTGGATTTCATGTTGCTCGAAAATTATTAGAAAATAATTATGAAGTCATTGGTATTGATAATATTAATGATTATTATGACGTATCTTTAAAAGAGAATCGTTTAAAAGAATTAGGAATTGAAACTATAACAGAATTTACCACAACAAGTACAAAATATCCTTCTTTACGTTTTGCTAAAATAGATATTCGGAATACAGAAAAACTAAAATTGATTTTTGAAACGGAAAAACCGGACTATGTTTGTCATTTGGCTGCTCAACCGGGAGTGCGTTACAGTTTACAAAATCCTCACGCTTATATTGACAATAATGTTATGGGATTCCTTAATATACTCGAATGTTGTCGCCAATTTTCTATTAAACATTTGCTGTTTGCCAGTAGTAGCAGCATTTACGGATTGAACTCCCAAATTCCTTTTTCGACCAACCAAATGACTGATCAACCGGCAAGTTTGTATGCCGCCACAAAAAAAAGCAATGAACTTATGGCTTACACATACAGTCATATTTATGGTTTAAAAACAACAGGATTGCGCTTTTTTACCGTATATGGTCCGTGGGGAAGACCTGATATGGCACCCATGCTATTTGTTAAGGCTATCTTGGAAGGAAAACCTATTAAAGTTTTTAACTTTGGAAATATGCAACGCGATTTTACCTACGTGGATGATATTGCCGAAGGTGTAGTAAGAATGTTGCGACACAAACCAACAACAGATCCGCCTTACCAAGTTCTAAATATTGGCAATGGAAAACCTGTTTCATTAGAAGATTTTATTATAGAAATAGAAAATGCGTTATACAAAAAAGCTGTTAAAGAATTGTTGCCCATGCAAGATGGCGATGTGGTAGCTACTTGGGCAGATACATCAGAAATAGAACAACTTACAGGGCTTGTGGAGCGTACTGATTTACATGAAGGAATTGAAGAATTTATTAGATGGTATAAAGAGTATTACTAAAAAAAGATTTAGCCAATTTTACCCTTTAAATTAATATAATTTCATCAGGTAAAATATAAAGATGAATGAAAATATTAAAATTAAACAAATATGAAAATTAAAGCCTTGACTAGAAAAATAGATACTGTTTATAAACTTATGACAGGAGAATTTTCAGTAGATAAAAACAATAAAATAGTTGAAAAAGATATGGACAAAGAGTTTGCCCCTTTATACAATCTTTGTCATCCATATACAATGACTTCTGTAAGAGCAATGTACGCCTTATATGAGGCAGTAAAATATGTGATAAAATACAAAATTGAAGGCGACTTTATAGAATGTGGGGTTTGGAAAGGAGGCAGTGCAATGCTTATGGCTGCAACATTGGATTCATTAAAATGTTACGATAGAAAAATTTATTTGTATGACACTTTTGAAGGTATGAGCGAACCATCCGATGCTGATGAAAATATTAATGGCGAAAAAGCAATGAAAAAATATAGTCGCTTAAAAATCAATGAAAAAACAAATTTATGGTGCTTCTCCCCTTTGGAAGAAGTAAAACAAAATTTTGAACAAATTAATTATCCTAAAGAAAATATTGTTTTTGTGAAAGGAAAAGTGGAAGATACTATTGTCGGTTTCCCTCATAAAGCTATTAGTATTTTACGCTTAGACACTGATTGGTATGAATCTACTTACCATGAACTGATACACTTATATCCGTGTTTGGTATCTAATGGAATACTTATTATAGACGACTATGGCGCCTGGAAAGGGGCTGCTTCTGCAGTAGATCAATATTTCAAAGAACAAAATTTGTCGTTGTTTTTGCATCGTATAGATGAAAGTCCACGGTTAGCAGTAAAAGTTATTTAAATTATTAGAAAAAGAAAATTATATCCATAAATATGAATATGGAAAAACTTATTAGAAAAATAATTCCTGCACAAGTCTTAAAGCAATTTAGGCTACTGCTTCAATTGCCTACTCTAATATTGCACAGAGGCGCTACTTATCAATGTCCAATCTGTGGGTACAAAAGTAAAAACTGGTATGTGATAGGAAGGGATTCAAATGTTTATCAGAAGTGGCAAGTCATTAGCGGCGGGGAGAGAAAAGCAGGATGCTATAAATGTCATTCAACAGATAAAGAGAGGTTATTGTATATATACCTGCAAGATTTTCTTAAACAAAATGTGACAACCCATTATCAAATACTTCATTTTGCGCCGGAAAGAGGTATTTATGAATTTTTATCAAAATTATCTAATGTGGAATATATTACAGCTGATTTATATTCTGAAGGATTCCAATATTTTGCAAAAAAAATAAAGCCCATAGATATTCTCAATATCCCCTTCGATAATGATTTTGTGGATTTAATTATTTGTAACCATGTGCTGGAACATATTCCGGATGACAGATTGGCTATGAATGAACTGTATAGAGTACTAAAACCGGGCGGACATGCTATTTTACAGGTTCCTATTTCGCCAATTTTAGAAAAGACAATAGAGGACTCCTCAATTACCGGGGAAGAAGAACGTACTGAAGCATTTGGGCAATCTGACCATGTGAGAATTTACGGTCAAGATTATTTTGAAAGATTAAAGTCGGTGGGTTTCAAGGTTATGAAAATAAACAGTTTTGAGAATAAAGAATTTTTCGGACTAAATCCGAAAGAATCTATTCTTTTAGCTACCAAGTAAAAAGATTTTTATATGAATAACAAAAAAAATATAGGTTTTTTTACAGTCGGTTCACTAAATTATAGTGGCGCAGCATTGCAAGCATTTAAAGTTGCAAGTGGGTTGGAACGGTATAATGTTATTTTTTTTAGTAAAGATCCAAGCGCTTCTAAAATTCTCAGTAAATCTATTTTTTTTAGAGGACACCAAGTTGTTATTCTTCCACAATTATTACCGTGTAGATTTATTATTATTGCCTATTTTATTCTAAAATTTAGAATTCGTGTTTGCCATTTTCATGGTTTTAGTATTAGAAATATGGCGCCTTGTTTATTATTGGGATGTCGTTTAATTCTCAAAACAACACTTTTGGACGAAGATGATTTTGAGACCCAATTAGGAAGTAAAAAAAAATATTTACTACGATTCATGTTATCCAAAATAAGCTACAATGTAGTATTAACAAAACATCTTCAAGAGATTAACCAACGGTATATTTCTCCTGAAAAAGTGAAAGTAATTCACAACGGAATAATAGCCCAGAAACTGCCTGATACAAAAACAGATAATATTTTTTGCTACGCAGGACTTGTTTGCCCACGAAAACGAACCTATAATACTATTCAATATTTTGCAGATAATTATGCCTATTTACCTGGTGCAATATTGTATATTATTGGTCCCGATAGTACATCTTACAACTTGTCGGAATTTTCACAAGATTATTATGATTCATGTATTGATTTGATAAACCGTAATCATATTCAATCACAAGTAATTTTTACAGGAAATATTCCCTTTGAAGAGGTGCTTGATATTTACAGAAAAGCCAAAGTCTTTATATTTCTTTCTTTGAAAGAAGGCTTACCAAATTCTGTGTTAGAAGCAATGTCATTTAATTGTGTCCCCATAATTTCCCCTATGGATGGAGCGGCAGAGGAGATGATTGAAGATGGAGTTGAAGGATTTATTCTTGAGGATGAAAAAAGAGTGATTCCGATAGAAGCAATTAACAGTATCCTTCAATCCGAAAAAGCATACCATAAAGTAAATTCATGTTTTTCTATTCAAAATACGGTTGCACAACTTTCGGAATTATATGATAATCTTATCAAAAAATAATTCATAATGGATGATATGAATATTCTTTTTATCACAAATTATGATGTATCTCCATTAAATGGAGGAATAGACAGAGTAGTAAATATTTTGGCAGAAGAATTGAACAAACTGCCAAATTGTCAAATTTTTTCAGCATATTTTGAAACGAAAAACACTCCTACTGATATTTTTATCAAAAAATTGAAAGTGGAGAAGAAAAATATTGTTTCTACATTATCAGATTTCGTAAAAAAAAATAAAATTGAGATTATCCTTAATAATGTTCCAAGTTATAAGAAACTTAAATTTCTTTTACCTGCTTTACAACATATATCTAAACAAGAGCACCCTTGTAAAATACTATTTCACTATCATACACTACCCGGTTTTGAAAAGGCAACTATTTATCCTAAAATGTATTGGTCACGCTTGGTTAATGGTCAATTTAAACCGGTATATATTTTTAAGTTAATACAACAAATTATTGTTCGTTTAGTAGGGAATAAACTTCTTGAATACCATCTTATTAAGAAATATCGTTCAATGTATCAATTTTCGGATAAAATAGTTTTATTGTCTCGCGCTCTAATTCCGGTTTTTGCCAATTGTGCCAATCTACCTGTTGATGACAAGTTTGTTGCCATTAACAATGCACTATCCTTTTCTGATAATATTAACATAGATCTTATTTATAGAAAACAAAAAGAAGCGCTCATTGTTGCCCGTTTAGATGAAGTATCAAAAAGATTATCAGTGGCTTTGAAAATTTGGAAAAAAATTGAATCAAACCCTCTTCTAACAGAATGGAGATTAACTATTGTGGGAGATGGAGAAGATAAAATTTATTATCAAAGACTTGCAAAACGATTACAATTAAAAAGAGTGTTTTTTGAAGGAGTACAGGCGCCTAAAACTTATTATGAAAGAGCTTCTGTTTTTTTTATGACCTCTGCTATTGAAGGATTTCCTATGACATTAACTGAGGCACAACAAATGGGGGTAGTGCCTGTTGCTTTTGATAGTTTTGGGGCTGTGCATGATGTTATTGAAAATAAGTATAATGGAATGATAGTTCCGAATAATGACATAGATAACTATATTGAACAACTTACATGGCTAATGCTAAATGACAAAGAACGCCAAACCATGGCACACAATGCTGTTGAAAGTTCAAAACGATTTCATCCTTCAGAAATTATTAAACAGTGGGTAGCATTATTTGAAATGATTAGAGATCCGAGGGTATAATGTGCAAAAATTATGTTTTGATTAAAAAAATAATGGTTTTGCATAGATTTATTTTTCTTCAAAATTTACCAAAAACGTAAAATTCAATTTTCCATATTTTCGGTGTTCATAAAAATTGGGGTGTTGGGTAAAATCATACTCTCTTGGATGTTCCAAAACGAGCCAGCCGCTTGGATTTAACAGATGGTTTTCAAAGACATATGCGACAATCTTTTCTAATCCTTGAAGGTTGTAAGGCGGGTCGGCAAAGATAATATCGAACTTTTGGCGTGATTTTTCCACAAACGAGAAGGCATCCCCACGAATCACAGTAAGTTGGTCATATTGTAATTTTTCTGCAGTTTTTCTAATGAAATCGGTACAGCCTTGAAAATTGTCTACAGCAGTAACAGAAACAGCTCCTCGCGAAGCAAATTCGTATGATATACTTCCGGTTCCTGCAAAGAGGTCAAGTACGGTGATTCTGTCAAAGAAAAAGTAGTTGTTTAAAATGTTGAACAGGCTCTCTTTACCCAAATCGGTAGTGGGTCTCACCGGCAGCGAAGCCGGCGCCTGAATTAGCCTGCCTTTGTTTTTACCTTGAATTATCCTCATTATTCACTACTCATTACTCATTACTCATTACTCACTACTCTATTCACCGCCTCCATCGTTCTCTGCAGACCTGCTGTACAAAACGACAGGCAGGCATCTGTGGCTTTTTCGATGGTGGCAGTGATCTGTTCTTGTTCTTCGGGAAGAAATTGGTTTAGCACATACTCCACTTGCATCCCTTGAGGATAGTTTTTCCCGATTCCGAATCGCAAACGGGGGAAGTTTTGGTGCTGTAATATTTCAATGATGTGGTTAATACCGTTGTGCGAACCGCCGCCCCCTTTAGGGCGCATCCGCAAAGTAGCAATGGGCAAATCAATATCATCAGAAATGACTAGAATGTTTTGAGGTTCAATCTCCTCTTTTTCCATCCAGTATCTCACGGCGTTTCCGCTCAAATTCATGTAAGTGGTGGGCATAATCAAAACCAACGTTCTTCCTTTGTATTTGGCTTCCGCTTTGTAAGCATAACGTTCTGACGTAAAGACAACCTCCATCTTTTTTGCCAATGAGTTTACCACTTCAAAACCAATATTATGTCTTGTTCCGGCATATTTTTGCTCCGCATTTCCGAGTCCAACGATGAGGTATTTTTTGGGGTTCATGAAAATAGTGGCTATTGGTTAGTGGGGGGTGGGGGCTTTTAAGGTTGCGGCAAAGAAACATTTTTTTTTTGGAAATAAATTAACCATTAACCACTAACCACTAAATTATTATTTTCGCGGCATGAAAATAATACTTGGCATAGACCCCGGTACCACTATTTTAGGCTTTGCGCTTTTAGATGCTACTACTTCTCAAGGCGCGTTATTGGATATGGGGGTATTTCGGTTAAATAAGATCAAAGAACACTCAGAAAAGTTGAAGGCGATTTTTGAAAAAACATTGGAACTTATTGAGTTATATCAGCCTCAGATATTGTCTATTGAAGCTCCGTTTTACGGAAAGAACCCGCAATCCATGCTCAAGTTGGGTCGTGCACAAGGGGTTGTGATTGCCGCCGCCATGTACAGAGGACTTGAAGTTTTTGAATACTCTCCTCGCAAAATCAAGCAGTCCATTACCGGCAATGGAAATGCTTCTAAAGAACAGGTTTCGGCAATGTTACAAAACATGAATCTCATTAAGGATAATCAACATCCTTTTGATGCTACCGATGCACTCGCGGTTGCAGTCTGCCATCACCTTCAAAACAGAATTACTACAATTGGGAAGAAGTATTCCGGTTGGGATGCATTTGTTTCAAAAAACCAAGAGAGGGTGATTCACAAAAAATAGAATAAAAATAAATAACTATTCATCTCTCAATTATAACAGGATTATTCCTTTTATAATTCGATTGAAGATACCTTTTAATAAGCGGATGTTTCTCCAAAGTTGTTTCACCTTTAAAATACCTTACGAGCAGCTGGTCAGCCTCAAAATAGTCTTTAACTCCCAACTGTTCGCAATCACAAGAACTTATTCCCAGCCCATCTACTGGAACGGCATCGATGCATAATTGCATAGCTTGTTTTTGTTTCTCATTGCATTCAGAAAGTAAATAATTGGCAAGCCCATACACTTCTGTTTTCCAAAGATGTAGCATAGGGGCGTAGTCGCCAACATCGCCATGCAAAGTCCAAAATCCGGTAAGATATTCAGTGAAGTTGTCAGTCGCAATTACAATTCCGCGATTGAGTTGTGCCAAGTCGTATAATATCATCATTCTCATTCGGGCTTTCAAATTTCCTTGACGCATTTTAGAAAGCATGGAATTGTCTAAATCAATCAGATTTTTTCTATTTTCAATATATGTGTTTGTAATATCAAGGTACTTAAATTCGTGGCAAAAACTTTCTCCAACCTTAATAGAACGTTCAATTTCATCGGGTTTGTTTGTTTCGATAGTAATAGAACGTCCAATTAGTGTGATATCACAGTCATTGCAAATCGGTTTGATCAAAGCTGCACACAAAGCGCTATCTATACCTCCGGAAATTCCCAAAACTAACGCATGCAGGCTATTGTCCATAATGTAGTTTTGGATATGAGTTCGAATTTTTTCGGCAAAATTGGAGTAATCTTCGGGTTGCCTTTTAATAGGGATGTAATGTTTGATATTCATTATTAACATAATATAAATAATACCGAACGGATACTTTTTTTCTGCATAATATCTATCTTTTGTTACTTACTTTTGCTTTTAGAACTCGGCATTTTGCGGTGTCCTCGGAAAAGGGATTACATCACGGATGTTTCCCATACCTGTAATAAAGAGCATCATGCGCTCAAAACCTAGTCCAAATCCGGCGTGGGGCGCAGTACCAAATTTTCTTGTTTCTAAATACCACCACACATCTTTTTCCGGAATGTTGAGTTCATGGATACGGTTAAGCAACTTGCTATAGTCTGCTTCCCGTTCCGAACCGCCAATAATCTCCCCAATTTTCGGGAACAACACATCCATGGCACGAACCGTCTTGCCATCTTCATTCTGTTTCATATAAAAAGCCTTTATGGCTTTAGGGTAGTCTGTTATTATTACCGGTTTTTTGAAATGATTTTCAACTAAATATCTTTCATGCTCCGATTGCAGATCTACTCCCCATTCTACTTTATATTCAAACTTCTTACCTGATACTTTTAGAATATCAATCGCTTCGGTATAGTTTAACCGCACAAATTGATTATCCAACACAAAACGAAGTCGTTCAATTAATTCTTTATCAAACATATCGTTTAAAAATTGTATGTCGTCTCGGTTGTTTTCCAACACATAATTTACCAAGAATTTAATAAAATCTTCGGCTAAGTTCATATTGTCGGTAATATCAAAGAAAGCTACTTCGGGTTCTATCATCCAAAATTCTGCTAAATGTCTGGGGGTGTTACTGTTTTCGGCTCTGAAAGTGGGTCCGAAGGTGTAGATTTTTCCCAGTGCCATGGCGCCGAGTTCTCCTTCTAATTGTCCTGAAACGGTTAGGCTGGTGTGTTTCCCAAAAAAATCTAAGGAATAGTCAATTTCACCCTCTTTATTTTTTGGCACATTGCCCAAATCAAAAGTAGTAACATTGAACATTGCTCCGGCGCCTTCTGCATCGGAGGCGGTAATTATTGGGGTGTGCAAGTAGAAGTATCCATGATTGTTGAAATAGGTGTGGATGGCATAAGAGAGCGCGTGGCGCAAACGCAGCACACAGCCGAAATAGTTAGTGCGCGGGCGCAAGTGTGCTATTTCGCGAAGAAACTCCATACTGTGTCCTTTCTTTTGCAAAGGATAAATATCCGGATCGGCACTACCGTAAATTTCAATGTTTTCCGCTTGAATTTCAACTGCCTGTCCTTGTCCTTGTGATTTTACCAACTTTCCGGTAACTCGCAAACATGCACCTGTAGTTATCTGTTTCATAAGTTCTTCTGAAAAATGAGCCAGGTCAGCGACAATTTGAATGTTATGCACAATAGAGCCGTCGTTTAAAGCTATGAAGGCAATAGTATTATTTCCGCGTTTAGTGCGTACCCAACCTTTCACTTCTACTTGATTTCCAACTCCAATTTTTTCAGGGGTTTTAAGAAGTTCTTTAATCATAATAAAATGAGTTTTTTACAATAGGCTGCAAAAATAAAAAAATTCGGGTAGTTTGGAGGGCGCTTTAAAAAGAATATTTTTGCAAACCAAAAAATAGATCACATTAAATCTTTTTCACAATGAAAAATAATTTCGAATTTCAAAACCCAACAAAATTAATTTTTGGAAAATGGACTATTGCGCAATTGGCGCAAGAATTGCCTGAAAATGAAAAGATATTAGTTACTTACGGCGGCGGCAGCGTAAGACAAAACGGTGTTTACGAGCAAGTTTGCCAAGCGTTAAAAGGGCGCAATTATGTAGAGTTTTGGGGCATTGAACCTAACCCCACGGTTGAAACGTTGCGCAAAGCAATTGCATTGGGCAAACAGGAAAAAGTAACTTACATCTTAGCGGTTGGCGGAGGCTCCGTAATTGATGGCACAAAACTCATCTCTTCCGCAATTCCTTACAATGGCGATGCCTGGGAACTCGTATTAAACTCTTCTAAAATAGGAAAGATGATTCCTTTTGCTTCTGTTCTTACTATACCCGCTACAGGATCCGAAATGAATAGTGGCGCCGTTATCTCTAATGCAGAAAAACAAGAAAAATTTGCATTTTTCTCCTCCTATCCCAAATTTTCAATTTTAGACCCTACCGTTACATTCTCACTGCCTAAATTTCAAATTGCATGCGGTATTGCCGATACTTTTATTCATGTATTGGAACAATATCTTACTGTTATTGAAGAATCTCCGCTTATGGACAGATGGGCGGAAGGGATTATGCAAACCTTGATAGAACTGGCGCCAAAAATCAATGCCGATAAAACCAACTATGACGTAATGTCGGAATTTATGCTTTGCGCTACCATGGCGTTAAATGGTTTTACTGCCATGGGAGTAACCCAAGATTGGGCAACTCACTTAATTGGACACGAAATTACGGCGCTGCATGGAACTACACACGGGCAAACTTTAGCCATAGTAATCTTAGGTACAATGAAACAATTGCGCGAACAAAAAAAAGCAAAACTCTTACAGTTTGGAGAACGTGTATTTACTATTGTTGAAGGGACTGAAGAGCAAAGAATTGACCGAACTATTGAGGCAACTGAGCAATTCTTTCGTTCCATAGGGTTGGCTACTAAGCTAAAAGAATTGAATATTGGCAACGAAACCATCCTTAAAATTAAAGAAAGGTTTTTATTTCGTGGAACACGTTTGGGTGAATGTGGCAATGTTGATGGGTACATTACAGAAGAAATTTTGAAAAAATGTTTATAGAAAATTGAATTTTTTTTCTACTTTTGCCCACTAAAAATAAAAAGTATCAATATGAAAAAAATTGCAAACAATGGATTTTTCGGCAAACTTGCCATGATAACTAACGTGCTTATTTTATGTATGTTTGTTGTATCAATGATATGTTTACTGAGTTTTGACAAAATAAATATTAAGTTGGTTAGCAACACTGCTGACTATACAAATGCGGATGCAGAACTGCGAGAAGTTGAAAAACCAAGACGAAAAGCCCAATCTGAAGTGGATTATTACGCTTTTAAGTTAGACACTCTTAAAAAACAAACCTTGCCTGCTGATAAAAAGAAAGTTAAAGAACAACAGGAAGATATAGAGAAAACAGAACATACTTTAGAAGCTAAAGAAGCAGAGTTAGCAAGAGTGGATTCCACTATTCATGCGCAAACCCTCCTTTGTGAAGCCATTCAAGCGCCATATAAGGATTTAAAAAAACAAGCCGAATCAGCAAAATTTATTTTTACAATAACTTTATATATAACCATCTTACTATTTATCATAAAAATTCTATTTTTTGCGGCATGGAATCACAAAGGCTTACGAAACCTCAGAATTACTTCTATATGGATGAAGAAAAGTACATCTCCCTATTGGGCTTATTTAGGTTGGATTATCCCGATATATAATTTTGTAAAGCCTTTTTCAGTTTTTTCTGAAGTGTATAATGAAACTAATTATATCCTTTTAGATAAAAATATTATTCAAAAAGGTAAAGATACTAATTCCGATTTTAACTTGGGCCTTTGGTGGGGTTTGTTACTAATTTCAACCGTGCTGATGTCGTTCGTTCTTAATGCTACTTTTTTTAATGAAGGCCCTATGTATTTCAAACTATCGCATATAGGGGTAGCTATTACTGCTATTATCATGTGGGCGCTGTATCTGTTACAGGAATCTGTGTTGATTTATAGAGGAATTAAAATGAATCAAATTCTGATTGAGAATCATTCCAAATTTGATCTTCAGTAAAATCCTCCACCCGTGTCAGTAAGTTTTACCGCATTGGTGAGCAGGTTACGGATAACGGTACAGAATATGTTTGCCTCCAACAACAAATTCATTCTCAAGGATTTGTATATTGAATGTTATATTTTTGGTTTTTTTCATGTAAATTTGCCCCCGACAAAAAAACAAATGTAAAAAAACGTTATTTCATATGCTCACCCACTTTGTCAACATTCTTCTCCCTCTGCCATTACCCACAATTTTCACCTATCGTGTTCCTTATAATCTTGATAATCAGATTCAAATTGGGGCGCGAGTTGTGGTCCACTTTGGGAAAAACAAACTCTATGCCGGATTGGTGATGTTGATGCATACGGATGCGCCCTCTTTTCCGAATGTGAAATATGTGATTGACATTGTTGATACTGCTCCGATTGTTACCGAAAAACAAGTTGAACTTTGGGATTGGTTGGCAGATTACTATTTGTGCCATAAAGGCGAAGTAATGGCGGCTGCCATGCCATCCGGACTGAAATTGGCGGGAGAAACACTAATTATGCTCCATCCCAACTTCGATGGCGAAATCTCCACACTCACAGAGCGGGAACTGAAAATAACGGAAGCACTCTCTTACAGACAACATATTACTGTTGCAGAAATGCAAAAAATAGTAGGCATTCAAAAGATTTTTCCAGTAATCAAATCATTGGTAGAAAAAAAAGTGATTTTGACCACTGAAGAGATTAAAAATCCATATCGAGCCAAAAAAGAGTCATACATTTTTCTTCATGATGATTATTTGAGCGATGAATCAGCACTTTTTGAACTGTTGGACAGATTAAGCGCCTCGAAAAAAACAGAGAAGCAGACACAACTTTTGTTAGCATTTTTAATGCTGAAAAAAGCCGAAAATAGCGTAAAAAGAGCAGAACTACTAAAAAAATCGGAGTGTTCTCTTTCTTCGCTACAAACGTTGATTAATAATAATGTCTTGGTACAGAAAGAGCTACAGAGCAGTCGTTTGCGGGATGTTTTTTCGGTGAGCGAAATAAGTGAGATTAAATTGTCGCAAGTACAACAACAAAGTTTTCTACAAATAAAAGAATTATTTAAGCATTTTTCTGTGGTTTTATTGCACGGTATTACCGGTTGTGGTAAAACGGAGATCTATATGAAGATGATTGATGAGGTGCTGGCTCAAGGCAAGCAAGTGTTGTATCTATTGCCGGAGATTGCACTTACTTCGCAAATTGTGAACCGTTTACAAAAGTATTTCGGAAAAAGGGTAGGGGTGTATCATTCAAGATTTAATGAGTTTGAGAGGGTGGAGATTTGGAATAGAGTGTTGCAACATAATGATAGTTCTGTGTATGGTTCATCGGCCCGCGGTTCGGCTGAGGCGTGTTCGGCTGAGGCGTGTTCGGCTGAGGCTGAGCCTCAGCTGAACTATCGCTATTCGCTCATTCTCGGCGCCCGCTCTGCCCTCCTCCTGCCTTACAAAAATTTGGGGCTAATCATTGTGGATGAAGAACACGATGCCTCGTACAAACAAAATGACCCGGCACCGCGATACAATGCACGAGATGCTGCTGTGATGTTGGGGAAACTGCACCATGCTCCCGTCTTACTTGGAACGGCAACCCCTTCGTTGGAAACTTATTACAACGTAAAACAGGGTAAATACGGCTTGGTAGAACTGTTTCAGCGCTACGCAGATAGCCAACTGCCTGAAATCTGGATAGAGAATGTTCCCGAAGCACGGCGGCAAAAAAAAATGGAAGGGGATCTCTCCCATTTTCTAATTGACAATATGAGAGCGGCTTTGGAAAGAAAAGAGCAAGTAATTCTATTTCAAAATAGAAGAGGCTATGCAGTACGTATGTATTGTAACACTTGCCAAACAATGCCCCACTGTATCCATTGTGATGTTACTCTCACTTACCATAAAAAATCGAACTTGTTGAAGTGTCACTATTGCGGTTATGCGATTGCAGTGCCTGACCAATGTCCTAACTGCCAAAGTGTGGATGTAGAGATGAAAGGATTTGGAACAGAGAAAATTGAAGAGACTTTAATACAATTATTTCCGGATGCCAAAATTGCACGTATGGATTTGGATACTACACGTTCAAAATCATCCTATCAAAAAATTATCTCCGATTTTGAAAAACAGCATACCAATATTTTGGTAGGTACACAAATGGTTACTAAAGGATTGGACTTTGACAGAGTTAGTGTTGTGGGGATTTTGGAAGCAGACAATATGCTCACTTTTCCTGATTTCAGAGCTTTTGAACGAGCGTTTCAAGTAATGGCGCAAGTGAGCGGAAGAGCAGGTAGGAAAGAGGTAAAGGGGAAAGTGATCATTCAAAGTTACCAGCCCTGGCACCCTGCATTAAAATATGTGATTGGAAATGACTATATAGCGATGTATGAAAACCAAATTGAAGAGCGCAAAAAATACCGCTACCCGCCTGCGTACCGTATGATAAAAATAACACTGAAACACAATGATTTAGAGTTAGTAAACAAGGCAGCCGCAGAGATTGCAACAGAGTTGAAAAAAAGCTTTCCAAAACAGGTGCTGGGACCGGAGTTCCCGCTTATTGTTCGTTTACAAAACCAATATTTAAAAGAGATTTGGATCAAATTTGCAAAAAACTATATGTTGAAAAAGAAGAAAGAATTATTGCAAAAGATAATTACAATATTTCAAACACACTCAAAATTCAAGCAGGTTCGTGTGGTTGTAAATGTAGATTGTTGATACAAGTTATTCAGTATTACATATTTCACTTAACTTATCATAAATAATCTACTAATTTCCTTTGTTTTGAAAAAAACTCAATTCTTTTTCTTTCATTTACTTCAGAGATTTGGACAGCAGCTCTTTTCTTTAAATTCATCCAGTGTCTGAAACTTGAAACCATTTCAGTATCGTAGCAGGAGATATCATATTTTCCAAAAGCATGAATAAAGCATGTTTTTAGTGTATCCGTATAAAAAAAACTGTAGTTGGTGTCAATGTTTAGTTGAGAAAGATAGATGAAAACTCTATTCTGAGTCTCAGGATAATAGCCTTTTTGAGCAATTTCCATCAAATAATCAAGCATTTCGTATAATTCTTTTTTAATGAACTCTTTTTCTTCTTTGGTAATCAACAATAAGGAGTGAAAATAATTAACACAATATACATAACACTCAAAAATTTTCTGATCAATGATATAATGAGAGTTTTTTACATGAACCATATTATTTTTATAGTGTTCAAATTCACGACTCATATTTTCAGGGATAATAATTTTTGAGAACTCTTTTTGTGTACAGGAATTATTATATTGGAATGCCCAATTGAATATTCTGAAACGATATAGATTCTGAAAACTGATACTCAGTGGTCTAGGTAATCTATTACTAACTTCCATATATTCAGATTTTTCACTGTGTTGAAGATGGTCTAGATTTCTTACTCGTTTTTGCAAATTACTAAATTCTCTTTCTGAAGGATCAAGATAGTTTAAAGGGTTCATTTTAAATGTAACTTTACCTGAATTGATTCCAAGAATATCATCTAAAGAGATATTCCAAGCAGTAGTAATTTGAACAATTTCAGAGGCAGTGAATTGAACGATTTTCCGTAAACGCCTATAAACTGCTTCATGTTCAAGAGATAACAACTTCATTATTTCTTGTGTTAGTTGTATTTTTTTTGGAAATTTATCATGAAGATTTTCCAAAAAAACTTCGTACCAATTGTTTTCTACCATAAATTTATAACATTACTTTTAAGGCTCACTGAACTATCTTTGGACTCAATAGAGTTTTCATAAATTTTCTATTATTTTTTGTTGCTTAGTAAAAAAATCGATTCTGTGTTTTTCATCAACTTCTGAAATTTGAATAGCAGATCTTTTCTTTAATTGCATCCAAGTCATAAAATTAGATACCATTTCTGAGTTGTAGGAATAGATTTCAAACTTCTCAAATACATGGATATAACAGATATTTACTTCGGGGGTGTAAGTATAGCTGTAACTGGTATCTATCTTAAGTTGGGAAATGTAGAGATTCACTTTATTCTGTGATTCTGGATAGCAGCCTTTGTTTGCAACTTCCAATAGATAATTAAGTAATGCAAGTAAGTCTTTTTTAATGAACTCTTTCTCTTGGTCAGTAATTAGATAGATAGAACAGAAATACTGAATATCTTGTACTAAATATTCAAAAATATTTCTATCAAAAATAAAATTAGAATTTGGCACTTGCTTAATAGCATGATAATATTCTTCATCAATTTTCTTTTTTTCCTTAGAAACAGTTATTTTAGAAAATGTCACAGTATCAGACTCATTGTTGTATTGGTGCATCCATTTAAACAGATAAAAACGGTTTAAATAAGGATAGCCTGCAAGAAGCTGTCTTGGAATTTTATTGCAGATATCCATAAACTCCGTTTCCGGAAAATTTTTAAGGAAACTGATAGATTGTATAATATATCTTAAAAAATTTGCTTCTTCTTCAGAGGGTTCTAAATAGTTCATTGCTTTCATTTGAAATGAAATATTTCCTGAGTTGATTCCTGTAATTTCGTCTAATGAAATGTTCCAAGCAGAAGCTATAGCTACAATTTCGTGAATTGAAAAAACAACTTCTTTGCGCAATCTTCTGTAAACAGCTTCGCGTTCAAGCGCCAGCAAGTCCATTAATGCACTAATTAATTGTTTTTGTTTAGGATATTTTTTTGAAAGAATATCCATAAAAGTGTCGTACCAATTATTTTGACTCATTTTTTATTTTGTTAGTAATTATGTTATTAAAAAACAATATTGTCTCTTTTGCTTTTATTTGATTTTGGAAAGAAAAATGAAAAAAACTATACTGTTTCTAAAGGAAAAACATAGTTTGTGAATTATTCTATTTCGCCCTCATTCTATACTGCTCATACCGCCATTTCGCATTCTCTTCGCAGGCTTTGAACAGTTGTTCCGCTTCTTCCGGGAATGTGCCGATTAACGAAGTAAAACGTACTTCCGATTTTAAGAAATCCTGGAATTTGCTCCAATCGGGTTCTTTGCTATCTAAAGTAAATGGATTTTGTCCTTGTGCTTCCAAATCGGGGTTGTATCTCCAAAGATGCCAATAACCTGCTTCAACTGCCAATTTTTGTTGATATTGTGTTTTGCCCATTCCCAGATTGAGTCCGTGGTTGATACAGGGTGAATATGCAATGATGATAGAGGG
>JAITUN010000148.1 GCA_031286285.1 Bacteroidales bacterium
AGATGTGGAGTTGGTGGCAAATTTTGAGGAGAGTGTTGATATTGTAGAGACGGATAATTATCCGTCTGTACAAGTTTATCCGAATCCGACGAGAGGGGAATTGACAATTAGCCTCCCCAACCCCTCCGAAGGAGGGGCTTACAATGCATGGGAAGTGAAAAATATTGAGATTTTTGATGTTTTTGGACGTTGTGTGGATATCGCACATCCCACCCTTCGGGGGGGCTTGAGGGGGCTTTACATTTCCCATTTGCCCTCCGGCATCTATTTTGTTCGGATACAAACGGATAAGGGAGTGGTAACGCGGAAAGTGGTGAAGAATTAATTGAGAATTGAAAATTGAAAATTGAGAATGGTGGACGGGTAACTGAAAAATAAAATTGTAAAATCATGAAAAGAATTGTATTATTAACAGCAGTCATGTTGTTCAGCGTGTCGAGTGTGTTTGCGCAAGATTGCGACTATTCAGGAACTACAGGACCACTTAACTGGTGTTTAAAAAATAACACGCTTACCATTAGCGGTACCGGTGCGATGCCGGATTACACTCTTCCTGATTATGCGCCGTGGTATGCATATCGGGAATCTATTCATACTGTTATAATGGAAACCGGCATTACAACTATTGGAAATCTTGCTTTTCCCGGTTCTACAAATCTGCTTTTGATAACCATCCCCGAGAGTGTAACAACTATCGGAGAGAGAGTTTTTTGGTCTTGCGAAAAGCTGACTTCGGTAACCCTTCCCAACAGTTTAACAACTATTGGAGAAGGAGCTTTTCTTTGGTGTACAAGTCTAAATTCTATGATCATCCCTAACAGCGTTACAACTATTGGAGAAAGAGCTTTTGAATCTTGCACAAGTCTGACTTCGGTTACCCTTTCTAACAGCATAACAAGTATTAAGGAAGAGACTTTTAATTGGTGCACAAGTCTGCCCTCAATTACCATTCCTGACGGTGTAACAACTATTGGAAGGCAGGCTTTTCATTATTGCACAAGTCTAGTTTCTGTAACCCTCCCTAACAATGTAACGACTATTGAGGGAGGAGCTTTTTCCTTGTGTTCTGCTCTGCCTTCGATTATCATTTCAAACAGCGTAACAACTATTGGGAATGATGCTTTTGGGTTTTGTACAAATCTAACTTCAATTACCCTTTCCAACACTTTAAAAACTATTGGAAATACTGCTTTTTGGTATTGTGAAAAATTGACTTCGATTACTCTTCCTAACAGCGTAATAGCAATTGGAGAGGCTGCTTTTTTAGGTTGTATAAGTATGACTTCGATTACCCTCTCCAACAATTTGACAACTATTGGGAAACAGGCTTTTGTCGGATGCAGAGGAGTAACCTCGTTAACCTCTATCTCCAGTAGCGTAACAAAGATTGGAGACCTTGCTTTTTCCGAATGTACAAGTCTGTTTTCCATTGAGGTTGAAAGCGGGAATAACAATTATGCTTCGGAAGACGGTATTTTATTTACTAAAAATAAAAACACTCTAATTTGTTACCCCGTAGGAAAAACAGAAACATCATATATTATTTCCAGCAATGTAACAAAGATTGAAGATGGGGCTTTTTCCTGTTGTGCATATCTGACTTCCATTGAGGTTGAAAGCGGGAATAACAATTATGCTTCGGAAGACGGTATTTTATTTAATAAAGATAAAACCACTTTAATTAGTTATCCCATAGGAAAAACAGAGACATCATACATGATTCCTAACTGCATAACCACTATTGGATATGATGCTTTTAGAAGTTCTCCAAGTCTGACTTCGATGACCATTCCTAACAGCGTAACAAAGATTGGTGTGCGAGCCTTTTCCCATTGCACAAGTCTAACTTCGATTACCATTCCACGCGGCGTAACAAGTATTGGACGTGCTGCTTTTCTCGGTTGCACAAATTTAATCTTGATTACCTGTCTTAATCCTAATCCTGTTGATGTCTCAACCATCAATGTGTTTAGCAATGTGCCTCAAAGCGCCTGTACGCTAACAGTACCTACCAGCGCCGTTTCAGCCTATCAAAAAGCCGCTGAGTGGAACAAGTTCAATATCGTCGGCGGCGGAATTTTGGTTAATCCTGTTGCCAACAACAGCAAATATGGCTATACCATCGGTGATGGGCTTTACGAAGAAGGTGAACCCGCCACTGTAACCGCCACCGCCCGCGATGGCTATAAATTTAGAAATTGGAAAAAAAACGGTGTGGAGGTTTCCACCAACAGTTCATACAGTTTCACCGTAACCGAAGATGTGGAGTTGGTGGCAAATTTTGAAAGCGAAGTTGGGATTGATGAGACGAATATTTCGACAGGCTCAATAACCGTTTATCCGAATCCAACGAGAGGGGAATTATCAATTACGAATTATGAATTACGAATTACGAACATTGAAATATTCGATGTGATGGGTAAATTTGTTGCCACCGTAGAGACGCACGGCCGTGCGTCTTTACAATGCGATATAACATATTTACCCTCCGGCATCTATTTTGTGCGGATACAGACGGATAAAGGAGTGGTAACGAGGAAAGTGGTGAAGAATTAATTGAAAATTGAAAGTTGAAAATGGTGGACGAGTGGACGAGTGGACAGGTGGACGGGCGAATGGGTGAACGAGTAACTGAAAAATAAAATTGCAAAATCATGAATATTTTTAAAAAATTAGCAATTAGCATCATGTTTTTGGGAATAATGCAGAGTGTTTTTTCCCAGCAGCCGACACATGCAAGTCAGCAGAAAGTTGATATTCCTTTTTATAGTGGAAATGCTGTTTACGAAGCTTTTCATAAACAGACAACTTCCGATACAATATGGCTTCCCGCATCCGTGAATTATTTTTCGAATGGCAGATTCTCATTGCGTTATGTTTACGAATATCATAAAGATGGATTGTTGAAAAAATTTACTACGCATGATGCTATTACTGGAGAGTTAATCGCAATATGTGATCTCAACAACACTTATCTTGACCCATTGACGAATATACTCGACACGGTCTTTTATGTAGGTTATGTACACCCTGTTACAGGTGAATACCATCCTCCGTATCGTTATTATTACAATAATCGTCAGGCAGATTCTTTATATTGGGAGGAATATTATCAGGCATGGGATGGAGATAGATGGAAAACCGGACAAAAAATCCAATATGTGCATTATTTGCCGGATACGGCAACGGTATCGGAATGGCAACACCATGTAGAAAGATTTGACGGAAACGGAGTTATGATTGACGGA
>JAITUN010000022.1 GCA_031286285.1 Bacteroidales bacterium
ATAATGATTTTATTTTTCGGCTGATTTACCGGCTTTTTTACGTACAATTTCACCCACAAAGCGGATCCCTTTTCCTTTGTAAGGTTCAGGTTTACGGTATGAGCGAATTTTATTGGCTACTTGTCCCAAGAGTTGTTTGTCAATACCGCGCAAAATGATAAGAGGGCTCTTCCCTTTTTCGCTAATAGTTTCAACGGTGATTTCGGGGCAAAGTTCAAAAACGATGTTGTGAGAATATCCCAAACTCATTTCTAAGATGTTACCGGGTTTTGCTTCGGCTTTGTATCCCACACCCACTAATTCCTGTTTAATTTCAAAACCATCGGAAACTCCTTTTATCATATTGGCAAGCAACGCTCTGTAAAGACCGTGCATTGCTCTGTGGCGTTTTTGTTCGGTAGGACGAGCGAGGGTCAATTTACCATCTTCTATAGTAAACGTGATGTCGCCATCTACAAATTGTTTCAACTCGCCTTTCGGACCTTTCACGGTAACGATTTGGCTTTTTTCATCTCTTGTAATCGCTACGCTTTGTGGCAGCGCAATGGGTAATTTTCCTATTCTTGACATAACAATTTCCTCCTATTAACTAACATAACAAATTACTTCGCCGCCCACATTTTGGGTTTTGGCTTCTTTATCGGTCATCATACCGCTTGAGGTAGAAACAATGGCGATCCCCAAACCGTTTAACACTGAAGGCATCTCATCTACGCCCACATACTTACGGAGTCCGGGACGACTCACACGTTTTAGTGTATTAATTGCCGATTGTTTGGTACCGGGATGATATTTCAACGCAATCTTAATGAGACCGGGGTGAACATCATCGATAAATTTATAATTCAGGATGTACCCTTTTTCATACAATATTTTGGTTATCTCTCTTTTTGTCTTAGAGGTAGGAATCTCTACCACTTTATGATTTGCCGCAATGGCATTGCGCACGCGGGTCAAATAATCTGAAATCGGATCTGTATTCATTTCTATTAATTTTAAATTTTGAATTTTGAATTTTTAAATTGGCGTGCTGACCACGCCATTACTATTACCAGCTGGCTTTTCTAACCCCCGGGATTAGTCCTTGGTTTGCCATCTCTCTAAAGTTGATACGGGAGATTCCGAATTGGCGGATAAAGCCTTTCGGACGTCCGGTGAGTTTGCAACGGTTGTGCAAACGAATAGGATTAGAGTTGGGAGGTAATTTTTGTAACGCAATAATTGCAGCCTCTTTGGCTTCGTAATCATTGCCATTGATAATCTTCTTCAACTCTGCACGTTTTGCAGCGTATTTGGCAATCAATTTTGCTCTCTTAACTTCTTTTGCTTTTAAAGATTCTTTTGCCATAACTTATTTTTGGTTTTTAAAGGGTAATCCAAATTCTTTTAATAATGCTAAACACTCTTTGTCGTTGCGTGCTGTGGTAACAAATGTAATATCCATTCCGTTTATTTTTGCCACTTTGTCAATGTCAATTTCTGGGAATATAATCTGTTCCGGCACGCCTAAGGTATAGTTTCCTCTGCCGTCAAACCCTTTATCGCTGATCCCTCTAAAGTCACGGATACGTGGAATAGAAACGGAAATCAGTCTGTCTAAAAATTCATACATTCTATCTCCGCGAAGGGTAACGCGCACTCCAATAGGCATTCCGCGACGCAATTTGAAGTTAGAAACATCTTTTTTTGACTTAGTAGCTACTGCTTTTTGACCTGCGATGAGGGTCATTTCGTTCACTCCCACGTCAATCAGCTTCTTATCAGCAATACCAAACTTACCCAGTCCTTGGTTTAAGCAAATCTTCTTTAATTTAGGCACTCTCATCACAGAAGTGAATCCAAACTGTTCCTTAATAACCGGAACGACCTCTTTGTTGAATTTATCTTTAAATCTAGGTGTATACATTACTTGATCTCCTCTCCTGTTTTCTTAGAATAACGAATTAATTTTGGTTTTGCGCCCGATTTTTTGGGTTCGCCTAATCTACGTCCTATTCGCGTAGCGTTTCCTTTGTTGTCAACCACCATAAGGTTGGAGATGTGGATAGGAGCTTCTTTTTTCACGATGCCTCCTTTCGGGGTTTTGGCATTGGCTTTGGTATGTTTCGACACCATGTTCACTCCTTCGACCAATGCGCGGTATTTGTCCACGATTACTTCGAGCACTTTTCCATTTTGCCCCTTAGAATCGCCGGCAATCACCTTTACATTGTCGCCTTTCTTAATGTGAATTTTCATTTTTTCTTTTGTTTTTTGTTAATAATCAATTGGTCTTTGTCAATTGTACAATAAAATAACCCCCATTTTTTTGGGGGTGCAAAAATATATTTTTTTTGTTATGATTATTTTAGAGATGTTTTTTTTTAAAACAATGTAGAAAAAAAGAATGAAATATGAAGATTTTACCCTCTTTCACTCAACTCCACCCATCTCGTTGTTTTTTTTTCACTCTCATCCAAGAGTCTTTTGTAAGAAGCACTCCATTCGTTTAGTTCTTTCGCAGTACCGGTGCCGCTATTCATCTTTTGTAGTAGCACCTCTTTTTCTTGATCGAGTTTTGAAATATCAATTTCCAACTGTTCTAATTCTTTGTATTCTTTCCATGAGAGCTTTTGTAATTGTTGCTTATTTGCTGCTTCCGTCGCTTGGGGGAGAAAATTATCCTGGTTTAGTTCTGTTTCATAGCTGCCAACTGACACTTTCTCCCTTTCTACTTTCTGCTTTCTCTTTTCTGCCTTCTGCTTCTCTAATCGATACTCCGTATAATTACCGTAAAAATCTTTCACCTTGCCGTTTCCTTCAAACACAAACAGGTGATCCACCAATTTGTTCATAAACCACCGGTCGTGCGAAACCACCAAAATACACCCCTGATAATGTGTAAGAAAATCTTCCAACAGATTCAAAGTATCAATGTCAAAATCGTTGGTGGGTTCGTCTAGGATGAGGAAATTAGGATTTTTTAAGAGGGTGATGAGGAGACTGAGTTTTCGTTTTTCGCCGCCGCTTAAATCTTCGTAATAGGTGTATTGTTGTTCATATTTGAACCCGAAATAGTTCAGAAACTGTGATGCACCCACAAAGTTTCCGCTTTCTAATCGAACCACCTCGGCGTGTTCTTTTACGAGGTCTATCACACGTTTGTTGCCTTTTACCGGCAGCCCGTCTTGAGCAAAATATCCGAATTGGATGGTTTGTCCGGGGACAATTCTACCTGCATTGGGCAGTATTTCGCCCACAAGCAATTTTAATAAGGTAGTTTTTCCGGTTCCATTTTTGCCCACAATTCCACATTTTTCTCCCTTTTTAAAAGTGTAAGAAAAATCATCCAAAAGCAGTTTATCTGGATATGAAAAATCGAGGTTGTTAATTTCCAATATTTTATTTCCGATCCGTTCGGTACGCACGTGAAAAGCATCGGCTTGTTTTTCCACCTTACGCGTGGCGTTCTCTTTCAACTCTTCAAAGGCATTGATACGCGCTTTGGCTTTGGTAGTTCGCGCACAAGGAGAAGTATGCACCCACTCTAACTCCGTGCGATACAACTGCTTAATCTTTTCTAATTCAGCCGTTTCGTTGGCAATTCGTTCCGCCTTTTTCTCCAAATAATAGCCATATTTGCCTTTGTACTGGTAAAGTTTTTGATTGTCTATTTCAATAATATTGTTACACACTTGATCTAAAAAATAGCGGTCGTGGGTAACCATTAAAAGTGTTGTGTTTGAAGTAGAAAGATACTCTTCCAACCATTCAATCATATCAATATCCAAATGGTTGGTAGGTTCATCCAAAATCAGCAGGTCTGTATCCGCGATGAGTGTTTTGGCAAGTGCAGTTTTCTTGCGCTGCCCGCCGGACAATTCACTAATATTCTTAAAAATATCATCAATACCGAAACGGGAAAGGATCTCTTTTACCCTGCTTTCCAAGTCCCAGGCATACAAACGTTCCATCTCATTTAAGGCGTGTTCAAATCGTGTCAGATTTTCAGGCGTTTCTTGTCGTTTCATGAGCAACAAAGCCGTTTCATATTCTTTAACCACTTTAATAACCGGCGAATTGGAATCGAAAATCACATCTATCACAGAATAATTGTTTGATACTGTTTCTAATTGCGGCAAGTACGAAACTGTGATATCATTTCGCAAGGTTACCTTTCCCGAATCGGGAGTATCCAAATCGGCAATGATATTGAGGAGTGAAGATTTTCCTGCACCGTTTTTGGCAATCAGTGCCGTTTTTTGTCCCTTCTCAATCCCAAAAGTAATATCCTCGAAAAGTAACTTTTCGCCAAAGGATTTTGTAAGTTTTTCGACTGTAAGGAAGTTCAATAATGGTTAGTAATTAATGGTTAATGGTTAATGGTTAAGATTTCTCTCTTCGCTCAAAATGACTCCTCCAATCCTTCAGTCCTTCAATCCTTCTTACATCTAACTTCATACTTCTGACTTCTAACTTCATACTTCTGACTTCTAACTTCTACTTTCTCCCGAAGTCCGCCGGTATCTCCCCCCATTTAGTAGTATTCCATTTAATAATCGGTGTTTTGAAGGAATTATTTTGCAGCCATTGCTCAGCACGTATCAGCAAGTCGAAAAGTGTTTCATTCTCATCGGTGGGTAATACTATGGATTTATGTTTTTTGTTTCTCACCCAGGCAATTGCCGTAATACTGTCGGAATAGATAGGGATGCTGATATTTTTTTGTTTGAGCAGCGCCAGCCCATGCACCAATGCTAAAAACTCTCCGATATTGTTGCTGGCTTTGGGGAAGGGGCCTTGCTTAAACCACAACTCTTTGGTACCGGTGTGCACACCTTGGTATTCCATTTGTCCGGTAACCATATTACAGGCGGCATCAACGGAGAGGCTGTTCAAAACCGGATGTTCTCCAGAAAAATTAACAAAACTGTTTTTTTGAGTTGTAGGATTTTTTTTGTAGTATTCTTTATATCCATCTAAAAGTGCTTTTTCTGCATCTGCTTTTGTTTCAAACGATTTGTATTTTGCGCCTTCAAAACCGCTCACTTGGGCATTGCAGTCGTCCCAATTATCAAAAACGCCGCACATACGCCCTTTCCATACTACGTAAAATTTATTCTTTGCCATTAATTACAGAATCAGGAATTACAGAATCAATTTGTTTTTTTATAATCTCTTTTATTTCTTCAATCTTTAACTCTGTAATGGTTGATATTATTTCCAACGACAATCCTGCATTAAAACTATTAATAACCAGACTTTTACTTTCAGCTATTTTTCCTTCTTTGATCCCTTCTTTGATCCCTTCTTTGATCCCTTCTTTGATCCCTTCTTTCATCCCTTCTTTCATCCCTTCTTTCATCCCTTCTTTCATCCCTTTCTTATACCCTTTTCTTATCCCTTGAATTTCTCCTTTTTCTAACCCTATATTTGTCGCTCTTGTTATTGCAGTATCAAAACAATTTTTCCAATCTCTTCTTATCTTAATATTTTCCACATATTGTAAATATTCTTTTTGAGATAATTTGGCTATTTCCGCTGCCTCAAATAACTTTTCAAAAATATATTCTCTTAATTCATCCGGTTGATTATCTAAAAGTTTTAGATTTTTTAGTACATACATCCATTTTTCAAAACGGGTGTTCAATTCATGTAATTCTTTGTTAAACTTGGGCATGGCCAAGTAAATAAAAGTCAATTTATCATAAAAAACCGTATGTGTTTCAATATCTGATAATTTTACGATATAACGATATTTGTCAGGTTCTTGTTCGTCCTCTTCAAAAACAAACCCAAGAATAGCAATAACATATACTGCTTTTAGTTCGTAATTCCAATAATCTCCTTTAGGGGCTTGTTCAACAATTGGAAAAGTAGAATAATATACTGTTCTGTCTTTAAAAAAAATTTGATCAGTTTTTTGAAGTTCTACAATAAATTTTTCTCCTGTTTCATTTTCGCAATAAATATCAAATATTGCTTTGCGTGAATTTTCAGAAAATCCTAATTGTTCTGATTGAAGGTAGGAAATAGAAACAATTCTGCCTTGTTCCTCGTATAGAAGTTCATTCAGAAAATCAAGTAACAGTTCCTTATTACATTCTTGCCCAAACAATTTCTTAAACCCGAAATCAGTAAAGGGATTAATATATTTTTGATAAATTTTCTCGTAGAACATTTTTTTGTTTTTTTTAGTGTGATTAGGTTTTCGAGTTTTTTGAGATTTCATTTTTTAGTTAATTTAGTAATTATTAGTAATTTAGCACTGCTTTTTATCGTTGATAACAACTTAGAAAAGCAGACGGCGAATATACACGATATTCTTTCAAATTTTAAAAATAAAAAATTATTTCAATGAATTTTATTGATAAATCTCCAACTCATTTACCTCAATCAAGTATTCAGGATAATAAGAGAGTTTGGCTTTTCGTAACCCTTTTACATCAGCATCTTCCGCACGATTGATGTAAGTATATTTCTTCGAAATCTCTTGGGCAAATAATTTGTTTATCATCGAATAAGCTCCTTTACAAGCTCTGTCCGCTTTTTCAAAAAGAACCAAAAAGGTATCTTTATTTAATGGAAACCCTATAGTAAAAGCCACTATTTTATCTTCAACGAGTAATAAAATCCCTTGCAGATTAAGTTCAAAAAAATAGATAAAGGCTTCCTCTAAGGCTATGTTCTCTTTTGATAATGATGGTTCAATCTCATCATTATTAGCATCCCATAGAGCATTAAAAAGTTTCACTTCATCAATATTTTCTTTAGTCATTGGCGCCCAATTCCAACTATTATTTTTGGTAAAGAAGTTGATTTGGTTTCTTTTGGGTTTTAATAGATGGCCTTCTAAAATCGCTAATTTTTTTGATAGATAAATGTATTCATAATCTCCTCTTACCGGCGATGTCCGAAACTGATATTCTGTTTTTTCGCAAAACTCTTCCGCCCATTGCAACAACAGAGGCGCAATATCATCGCAGAACTGGTAAAAGCGTACCGATTTTGAGGTACTTAATGTTTCATAGGCAATTATATCAAGAATGGATAGCAAATTTCCTTCTCCCATTGGAAACATATAGTAATCCTCATTATTATGGGTGGCTTTAAGAATCAAAAAATTGTTACAGATAGCATATTGAAAATGACATACATTTCTGTAAAGAAAAAGTACTGCAAAGCTGTAATTCATTAACTGACAATCAAATTTCTTTGAGAATGATGAGATAAGGGATTGGTCTTTAATATTAAGGGGGTGAAATTGGAGCATTACATTCTGTAAAAAAGTTTGCAAAAATAATATTTAAAGAATTCAACGTTAGTATAAAAATTTATTTTTGTAAAAAAATATGAACACATTTATTAAGCATCAGTTTTTTTTCATCTCTTTTGTTTCTTTTCTCCTTTATTCTTTCTCCTTACAAGCCAACTCCATGCAAGACAGCGTGTTAATTTATATGCAACAAGCCAACTCTGCGTATCAAGACAACGAATTTGAATCTGCCATCGGACTATACACAAAAGTAGTTGATATGCAATATGAAAGCGCTGTTCTCTATTATAATCTTGGCAATGCCTGGTATAAAAAAGGAGACAATGCAAGGGCGCTCCTTTGGCTTGAAAGAGCATATAGATTGTCCCCAAACAATGAAGATATTAACCACAATATCAGTTTTATTCAACAAAAACTGATTGACAGAATTGAAGTTTTACCTGAACTTTTTATTGTAAAATGGTGGAACAGTTGTTCAAAACTTTTTACAGCTAACCAATGGGCAATTGGAAGTATAATTGGTTGCGCCATTTTTGTCCTCTGCTTACTTTTTATTTTGTTAATCCGCATTCCTTGGATTCGTTCAATATCAATTTTTATTGCTGTTCTTGCTTTTGTTTTTACTATCTTCTCAATAATTTTTTCAACAAAAGAAACGGCTCGCTATATTCAATATCCTGAAGGAATTATAATGGGATACGTAGTAAACGTAAAGAGTACTCCTACCGAAAAAGGCTCCGACTTATTTGTTGTCCATTCCGGTCTGAAAGTTGGCATTACAGACCGGTTGAACGAGTGGGTGGAGATAAGGCTACCAAACGGAGAGAAAGGGTGGATATTAGAGAGTGTGGTTGAGGAGATTTAATTTTATGTTTATTACTGTTATCTCCGGTTTCATACCTACCCTTGCAGGGAATCCCACCGAACCTAATCCCACATTCACATAAAGGAATTTGTCCTTTTTTTCGTAAAGCCCACCCCACTGTTTGTAAAGCAGTGAAGCAGGAGAAAATTTGAACTCATTTGAGTAATATCCCAACTGCATACCGTGCGTGTGCCCACTCAGGGTTAGGCTTGCCGGATAGTTGTTGCTAATAACATCATCCCAAGCCTGGGGGTCATGACTGAGCAAAATAATATAATCATTCGAGTCTACATTTTGAAATGTTCTTACCAAATCTCCTTCACTGAAAAACATTTTCTTCGGAGAGTAAAATTCCACTCCGGCAATGGTAATTCCCATCTGAGCAGAATCACTATACAGTTTAACTGACTCATTGTTTAAAACTCTCCATCCCAATGAGGTTTGGTAATTGATTAATTTTTGAATATCCATTTTTCGCTCAACATCTGTTTTAAAACGAGCATATCTACCATAATCATGGTTACCCAAAACAGAAAATATTCCGTATCGCGACTTTAATTGTGATAAAATCGGAATATATTCAATAACCTCTTCTGAACTAAATTGCACTAAATCTCCAGTAATAAAAACGAAGTCAGGTAGCTGGGCATTCACTAATTGCACCGCTTTTTCAATAGCAATAGGATTTCGCCAGGAAGCAAGGTGTAAATCTGAAATAAGAACAAGTTTAAATTCTCTGAATAATACATCTTTCCCTTTTGAGGCATCGATTTCCATTTCTCTTATCTGAAAATCATCTGCCTCCCAAAATGTGCCATAAATCATTAATATTAAAGCTACTACATAAAAACCTGCAGAGAAACGTAACAAAATTCTTTTCCCTCTTTTTACATTGAAGATTTTTTTAGCAAACAATGCAATCAAATCATAGACGAGTATGAACGTAAATATCAAGAATTTAATTAAATATTGAATAATACAAAACCCTACTACGGTCAAATAAAGAGTTTTATTTAATTGATGCATTCCTTTTACCCCCAATATTCCCATTGTAATTACTATTACGCAAGCGGGAAGCCAATAGCAAACTACCAAGATAATAAAGGAAATTTTCTTTTTCCATGTATTTTTAAACGAATTAAGAAGGGTTATCCATAAATAGATCTCACCAAACATCCAAATTGCAAATATGAAGATGCGCATTTTTACTGCGGGAACATGATAAGCAAGAATTACATATAAAATACTAAGTAATAAAATACCACTAAGTATGTAATAAAGCAACGACCTATTTTTTACAAAAGTAAATCTCATGGATTTTCCCATCCTTAATAGTAATAATCTTGTCCATATTTCGTAAAGTCTCTTCTCTGTGTGCAATAAGAATGACCGTATTTTTTGCAAATATCTCGTTTATAGAATTTTGAATAGCTAATTCCGAATCATAATCCAAAGCAGAGGTTGCTTCATCGAAAATAATGATCTCCGGTTTTTTCAGTAAGGCTCTGGCAATACTAATTCGTTGGCGCTGCCCTCCGGATAAAGTCATTCCTCTATCTCCGATAACAGTATCGTATCCTTTTTCCATTTCCATAATAAAGTCGTGAGCATAAGCTGCTTTTGCTGCATTTTCAACTTCGTCACGAGTAGCGGAACGGCCAAAAGTGATATTGTTTAGTACAGTGTCGTGAAAAAGAATAACATCCTGACTAACAATGCCAAACAATCCACGCAAGTCTTTTATTTTGTACTCTTTGATATTTTTCCCATCTAAAAGGATCTCTCCAAAAGAGATATCATAGAACCGAGATAACAGATCCACAATGGTTGATTTTCCAGCTCCTGAAGCACCTGCCAATGCTACTTTTTCTCCTTTCTTGACCTCGAATGTAATATCTTGCAAGATGATACATTCTTCTTTTTTTTCTACATCATTATAAGAAAAAAAAACTTGATTAAAAGTGATTTGATTAACTAAAGTTGTAACAGATTCAGCATTTTCTTTTTCAGAAATTTTTTCATCTGCTTCTAAAACTTGAAGAATGCGCTGTATAGATGGAATCCCTTTTTTTAAGGTGTAATACATTGTAGACAAATGACTTGCAGGAGGAATAATTCGAGAGAACAATAAGATAAAAAAAACCAAAACCTCTCCCGACAAGTTGTTATTTTTAAAAACATAGATTCCTCCAACTAACAAAACGATCGCCAATGTAACAATACATAATAATTCAACTAAAGGCGGTCCGAGTTCATTTACCCTAAATATTTTTTTATTCATTTTAAAATGTTCATCAGTATCTTCTTGAAATTTTTTATTGGCGTGGTCAATAGCATTATAAGCTTTAATAATGCGAAGTCCTCCAATGGTTTCATCAAAAATAGCACTTACGGAAGCCAAAATTTGTTGTAATTTTCCGGAACTCTTTTGAATTGAAGATCCGATTCGTGAAATAAAGAAACTGGCAATCGGGAAAATAATCAAAGTAAAAATAGTTAGTACAAAACTTACCTTAAACAACATCACTAAGAAGATAATAATCATAATCGGCTCTCTGCAAATCACAATAATAGAATTTATTACAGACCATTCAATTTCTTGAACATCGGTGCCGAAGCGATTAAGAAGATCTCCTTTCTTTATTCTTGAGAAAAAAGATAAAGGTAAATTTACGAGTTTACTATATAATTCTTTACGTATCTGATACACCATTCCCGCGCGAATGGGCGCCGAAAAGAATTGCGCCATATATCTGAAAAAATCACTTAAAAAAGTTAATACTATCATAGCAATAGCAATCATAATCAACGCAAAGAGAACCCCATATTGATTAATAAAATGTCCTAAATAGAAATTGAAAGTATCATTAATAGCGCTTACAGATAAGGAAAACTCCGGCTTGGTAATAATTGGCGCTACCTGTTGAAATAATACCCTTAGAAAAGGAATAATTAATGCTATAGAAAAAACGGAAAAAAAGGAAAGAAAAATATTTGCTAAAAACATTAACAAAATATTGCCTTTATAACGGAGCGCGTATTTAATAACCTGCAGGTAGTTCTTCAAGAGTTTAAAATTTAAGGATTAAAGATTTTACCAAACATTATTTTTTTAGATATTTATGAACTAATTTTGTACCTGCTTGGTAAGGCGATAGATTTCCTATTTTTATTTCAGGAATCATTTCATTAATATTATTTTCTATTAAAGAATTTGAATAGAAGTGTTCTTTTAACAAATCATTCATCCAATCGAAAAAAGTTTTCACCGATTGTTCGGTTCTATGTTTAACAAAAAAACCATTGGTTTTTGTTTGATTTTCAAACTCTTCAATAATTTTCCAAATATTAGAGATTGTCTCATTAATAAAAACAGAGCAGGTATCTACTGGGGGTATCCATCCATTTTCATTTTTAGGAAACAATTGCAAAGCAGATTTATAAAGCGCTTTAGCTGCAATTGCTTTTGCCACATTGTCTCCATCTGCTTTAGTAATGACTAATGCATCTGCCATTTCCATTATTCCTCGTTTAATTCCTTGTAGCTCGTCGCCGGCTCCTGAAAGCATGAGAAGCAGGAAGAAATCCACCATAGATTTTACAACGGTTTCTGATTGTCCAACGCCAACGGTTTCAATAATAATGACATCAAATCCTGCGGCTTCGCAAAGGATTATTGTTTCTCGGGTTTTTCGGGCTACACCTCCTAAGGTTAATCCGGAAGGAGATGGGCGAATAAATGCCTTAGGGTCAATTGAGAGTTCTTCCATTCGCGTTTTATCTCCCAAAATACTTCCTTTTGAGCGTTCGCTACTTGGGTCCACTGCCAATACGGCAATTTTTTTTCCAATTGAAGTCAGATATTTTCCAAAAGCCTCAATAAAAGTACTTTTTCCAACTCCCGGAACCCCGGTAATACCTATCCTGATGGAGTTTCCTGAGTAGGGTAAACATCTCTCAATAATACTATTGGCTAATTCAATATCTTGTTTTGCAGTACTTTCAATTATTGTAATAGCTTGGCTTAAAATTACCCGATCTCCTTTCAGTATTCCTTCAAAGGCTGCATCTGCAGAGAATCTTTTTTTTCTTTTATACTGAAAGTAAGGGGATACTTGCTCCGGTTGCGGAATTCCTTCTTGAACATGAAGCGCAGAATCTTTATTATTCATTATCTTACAGATTTCTATCCTTTATAAAATGGCATTTTAACGACCACCGCTTTCAACAATTTATCTCTAACTTTAATATATATTTCCGTATCAATTTTGCCAAATTCTGTTTTAATCCAGGCAGTTCCTATGGCTTTGTTAATGGAAGGTCCTTGCGTTCCCGAGCGGACAGAGCCGATGAGGTTGCCATCCGCATCACACACTTCATAATCTTGACGCGGAATACCACGATCAATCATTTCAAATCCAATCAATTTTCGTTTCAAGCCTTCTGCTTTCATTTGCAACATTCTATCTTTATCAATAAAATCTTTATGGTCAACAAATTTAGTGATCCATCCAAGACCGGCTTCAATGGGAGTGATGGTATCGTCAATTTCGTGTCCATAGAGGCAGAATCCCATTTCTAGGCGTAGTGTATCTCTTGCAGCCAATCCAATGGGTTTAATATCAAACTCTTTTCCAGCATCAAAGATGGCGTTCCAAATTTTTTCGGCATCAGCATTTTTCATATAGATTTCACAGCCACCTGCGCCGGTGTAGCCTGTTGTAGAGAAAATTATATTAGAAACGCCTGCAAAAGTCAGTGTTTTTATGGTATAGTATTCCATATCTTCTACAGGAGTATCTGTAAGTTTTTGCATCGCTTTCAAAGCAAGCGGACCTTGCACCGCTAATTGTGAAATTTCATCTGAAATATTTTCTATTTCTGCGCCGAACTTTTTGTTATGCTCCACTATCCATGCCCAATCCTTTTCAATATTGGCAGCATTAGGCACCAACAGAAAATCATTTTCAGCCATACAATACACCAACAGGTCGTCAACAATGCCTCCTTTTCCATTTGGGAAACAGGAGTATTGCACTTTTCCCGGATGCAGCATAGAAACATCGTTAGAAGTAATAAATTGCAATAGCGGCAATGCCTGAGGTCCTTTAACTGTAAACTCTCCCATGTGGGAAACGTCGAAAACACCAACCTTGCTACGCACATGTTGATGTTCAACTACTAATCCTTCATACTGAATAGGCAGACAAAAACCGGCAAACTCAACCATTTTCGCGCCCTTTTCTTCGTGTAACTTTTTAAATTTGGTCTCTTTCATTACATTAGATAATAATTAATTCTTTATTTTTTGGAATGCAAAATAACATGTTTTTTTGAAAACTAAATAAACTATATTATTAACCCTTTTCATAACATTTTTCCTAAAAAACCAAAAAAAATAAATTTTATCATACTTTTGCACCCGACTTATTAAAAAAATAGACATACCGAATACCTCTATCACTTTAATTTATAATCATACAATGAATAAACGAACACTCTTGTTTTTAGCCATAACGATTTTATTATTATTAAGTTGCAAAAACAACAAAAGAGAAACAGACGCATACGGCGTATTTGGTGCAACTGAAATTACCGTTTCTTCGGAAAGCAATGGCAAAATGCTTCGATTTGACGTGGAAGAAGGCAAAACTTATCGACAGGGAGAAGAGGTTGGTTGTACTGATACCGTACAAATTTACTTACAAATTAGACAATTAGAAGCATCAATAGGGGCAGCAATGGCAAAAAGGCCTGACCTACCCTCACAAGTGCGCACTCTCTACAATAAATTGGAAACCTTAAATAAAGAGAAAAACAGAATTGCTAATTTAGTTGCCGCTAACGCAGCGTCAAGTAAACAATTAGACGATATTAATGCAGAAATTGATATGACAAATAGTGAAATTGCTAGAATTGAGTCTAATCTTTCAATAACAAACAAATCTATTTTGGAGGAAGTGGAGGCCATGAGATTCCAAAGAATGCAATTACAGGACGCTTTAACAAAATGTCATATCATTTCTCCAATTACCGGCATAGTTCTTAAAAAATATATTGAGCCTAATGAATTAGCTTTTCAGGGGAAGCCACTATTCAAAATTGCCGACCTTACAAATATGTTCATTAATGTTTACATCACTGAAGATATGCTTTCTAGAGTTTTTCTCGGACAACAGGCTGAAATACACATTGATATGCCTTATGATAAGGAAAAAATTATTGATGGTGTAGTTTCATGGATCTCTGCAAAAGCAGAATTTACTCCTAAGATGATTCAAACAAAAAATGAACGTGTTAACTTAGTTTATGCTGTTAAAGTGTCTTTTGAAAACGACGGGTCAGCAAAAATTGGGATGCCGGGGGATGTGAAGTTTAAGTAGTGGGTAGTGAGTCGTGAGTAAAAAAAAAGTAATGCAGGCAATTAGTATTGAAAAGGTTTCTAAAAAATTTGGTAAAGTAAATGCTTTAACTGAAATCTCTTTTGAAGTTCATAAAGGAGAAATATTCGGACTTATTGGTCCGGATGGGGCTGGCAAAACAACTCTCTTCAATATTTTGGCTACCTTACAACTGCCTACTTCCGGAAAAGCATCATTGTTAGGTTATGACTTAATTAAGGAATACAAAAAGATAAGAAAAGTTATCGGATATTTGCCGGGAGTATTTTCATTGTATCCCGATTTAACTGCCTATGAAAACTTGCGTTTTTTTGCCACAATGTATGGTAGTAATATTCAGGAAAACATTAATTTAATCTCTCCAATTTGGGGACAACTCGAACCGTTTAGAAATCGCCATGCAGGTAGGCTTTCAGGAGGAATGAAACAAAAATTAGCGCTTTGTTGCGCTTTGATTCACAAGCCCAAAATCCTTTTCCTTGATGAACCAACTACCGGTGTAGATCCAGTCTCTCGTAGAGAATTTTGGAATTTGCTTAATGAAATAAAAGTACAAGAAATAGCAGTATTAGTATCCACTCCTTACATGGACGAAGCCACCCGTTGTGATAGAATTGCTTTGATGAAAGAAGGCAAGATTATCACTATTGATTCACCAAACCAAATAATAGAAAACTATAAACCAAAACTATTTTCTCTTAAGACAACAGCAATCTTTGATTTATTAAATTGTATGCAAAAATGCCCTATCAAATGTAATTATTACCCATACGGTGAATCTATGCACGTTACTTTTTATAGTGAAAATTTTAACATTCAGGATTTTAAAGATTTTTTAGGAGCAAATGGGCAGGACTTTTCTGAATTAAAACAAATATTACCTACTGTGGAAGATTGTTTTATTGAGTTGGTAATGAACTAATAAACTGAATTTCTTTTTGATTACTTTTTTTTGTTTTTTGATGAATTCTTACAAAAAAGAAAGATAATTATATTTTCGCGCCCCAATAAAAAAACTATGCAATTCAGTAATCCGCTCTTTCTCTTTGGCATTTGCGCCATCGCTATCCCAATCCTAATCCATCTCTTTAATTTTAGAAAGTATAAAACTACCCATTTTTCAAATGTAAAACTGTTGAAGATGCTCTTGCAAAAAACGAAACGAGAGTCGCAATTACAGCATCTTATTGTTTTGTTACTTAGAATCTTGGGAATTACTGCACTTGCTTTTGCTTTTGCCCAGCCCTTTCTGCCCAACAAAAAGTTTGAAACCCAATCTGGAACGATAGTTACAGTTTTTGTGGACAACTCTTTTTCTATGGAAGCTCAATCTCAACAAACCTCTTTGCTGAACGAAGCAGTGGATGCTGCTAAAAAAGCGGTGGAAGCTTTCTCTTACAATGATGAATTTGTACTCATTACAAACGAATTCTCAGCACTTGAAGCAAAAATAATAAATAAAGATGAACTCTTATCGCGTTTGGATGATATTGTAATTACGCCTAACTCAAAAAAATTGAATGAGATTTTACATTTTATTCAGAACATTACTTCAAAATCAAATAAAACCCAAAAGATTAACTATTTTATTTCAGATTTTCAAAAAAGCCAGTTTGATTTCACCTCATTGTTGCACGATACTACACAACTCTTTTTTCTTCTTCCTGTTGAGAACAAAAATATCAACAACATTTCTATTGACAGTTGTTGGTTTGATATGCCTGTTTTTCAAGTAGGATACAATGTAGGGGTGACTATTCGGATACGTAACAACGGTACCGATGAGGTAGTAAAACTACCTATAAAACTCTATATCAATAATGAGCAGCGTGCATTAGGTGCAGTGGATTTAAAGCCAAACAGTTATACAGATTTTACCCTCAACTATACCATTAATCAGTCAGGGATTCAGGCAGGGATGTTAGAGATTTACGACACCCCGATTACTTTTGACAATAGGTTTTACTTTGTGTATGAAGTAGCGCCAAGCGCTTCCGTTATCACCATTCAGGAGAAAGTAAAAAACAGGTATTTACAAGCGTTGTACGGCGCAGATTCTCTGTTTTATTACCAAGCAATGAATGTAAACCAGATAAATTACAGTGCTTTTGCTTCGGCACAACTGATTATTTTAGATCAGTTGGAAACATTTTCTACCGGTTTGGCAGCAGAACTAATGAAATATGTTCAAAACGGAGGTGTTTTAGCCTTGTTCCCCGCCGAAAAAATGGAAGTTTCTAGTTGGAGCAGTTTTTTTGATGCTATGAATATTCCTAATTATCAGAATTTACAGACAACCGAACTGAAGGTTGGAAAGGTAAATAGTGAGAGTATCTATTTTAAGAGTGCGCTACAACAGAGCGAATCGGAACAGTGGGAAATGCCTACAGTTACTCATTACTATACATTTGAAAACAAAAATGTTCCTGCCGAAGAGATCATGCTTTTGGAAAACAACGCACCTTTCTTCACTGCGTATAATTTTGGAAAAGGACGTGTTATCTTATCTGCGGTAGCTTTAAACGATTTTTACGGTAATGCACATAAAAACGCTATTTTCTTCATCCCTTTGCACAATTTAGGGTTGATGGGACAACTTAAAAGCTCACTCTATTACTTCATTGGAAATGCCGAAACAGTTATTATCCGGCAGAAAGCAACTGGAGCGGAAGATATTTTTCTACTCAAACAGAAGTCGGGTGGCGCCGAACTGATACCTGAGCAACTTAATATGGGCAATGAAACGCAGTTGTTCCTACATTCTCAAATTCAACAGGCCGGATTTTATGATGTTTTGAAAGGTGGAACACATTATTCTACATTAGCCTTTAACTATCAACGTGGTGAGTCAAACTTAGAGTTTCATACAGAAAAAGAACTATACAAAATAGCAGGCCAATCAGATGGGCGTATTTCAGTGTTATCAACACACACTAAAGATATTACGAGCGCCATCTCTGATGCATTGAGCGGCAAATCACTCTGGCGCTACTTTATTCTCATAGCATTGATCTGTTTTATTACTGAAATTTTATTGCTGCGGTTTTGGGGAAAAGCAAAAATAAGAACCTCTAAACATTATTTTTAAATCCTTACTAACCATTCCATCATTTCTCCAACACTCTTAACATTTTTAATGATAAATTGTGGTTTCCCGTTCACAGACTTCATTTCTACCTGAGGGTGGTTCTTTTGTAAGAAATCTAAAATTTTCATAAAAGTATCAGATTGGAAAAAAGGAGAGTTCATATTTCCTGTGAAATACCCTGTGAATTGTCCATTTTTGAGGATTATCTTTTCGAAATGAAAGCGAAGCGCTTCACGTCGTAAATGGATTATTTTTAAGAGTTCCTGTGTCTCTTTAGGCAAAGGACCAAAAACATCTATCAGTTTCTCTTCATATTTATCCAATTCTTCATTTGTTTTAATATTATCCAATTCTTTATACAAACTCATGCGTTCACTCACACTAGTAACATAATCAGAGGGAATTTGCAAACCCAGGTCAGTTTCAATGACACACTCGCGCTGAATAAGCGCTTCGTTGTCTGCCAATTGCTCTCCAAAATCTGTTTCTTTCAATTCTATCATCGCTTCATTAAGGATTTTTTGGTACATTTCAAAGCCAATTTCGTTTATGAAACCACTTTGTTCTGCTCCAAGTATGTCTCCTGCGCCACGAATATCCAAGTCTCGCATAGCAATTTGAAAACCACTGCCAATATCTGAAAAATCTTCAATGGCTTTGAGGCGTTTTCGTGCATTGTCGTTCAAAATCTCTTTGGAAGGTATTATCATGTAGCAGAATGCCTTTTGGTTGTTTCGTCCTACTCGCCCTCGCAGTTGGTGCAATACATTTAGTGCAAAATTTTGTGCGTCGTTGATAATCATAGTATTCGCATTAGGAATATCTAAACCGGATTCAATAATTGTGGTGGCAACCAAAACGTCGTATTTGTCGTTGATGAAATTCAGCATCACGCTCTCCAGGACTTCCCCTTCCAATTGTCCATGTCCGACTCCTATTCTAGCATATGGTACCAAACGTTGTACCATATCTGCAACCTCCTTAATATTTTGTACTTTGTTGTGTACCACAAAGGTTTGCCCACTGCGTTTCATTTCATAGGAGATGGCATCACGTATCAACTCTTCGTTAAAGGTTTGAATTTCCGTTTGAATAGGATGCCTGTTTGGTGGTGGTGTAGTTATTACAGATATATCCCGAACTCCCATCAGTGAAAATTGCAATGTGCGCGGGATGGGTGTGGCACTCATGGCAAGTGTATCTACCATATTGCGAACTTCTCGCAACTTTTCTTTTGCAGCTACACCAAACTTCTGCTCCTCATCCACAATCATCAATCCTAAATCTTTAAATATAATATCTTTACTTAAAATTCTGTGTGTTCCAATAAGAATATCTATCTTACCTTTTTCCAATTTATCTTTAATCTCTTTTACCTCTTTTGCTGATTTGAAGCGATTGAGATATTCGACAGTACAAGGCATATTTTTCAATCTTTCTGAAAAAGTGTTAAAATGTTGTAATGCCAAGACAGTAGTAGGCACTAACACAGCCACCTGTTTGCTATCGCACACCGCTTTGAATGCTGCTCTAATGGCGATTTCTGTTTTTCCAAACCCCACATCCCCACAAATCAGCCTGTCCATCGGCCTCTCTGATTCCATATCTTTCTTTACTTCGTTCATAGTTTTCACTTGATCGGGTGTATCTTCGTAGATAAAAGAGGCTTCCAATTCGGCCTGTAAGTAACTGTCAGGCGAGAAACAGAATCCTTTGTTTAATTTTCTTGAAGAGTAAAGTTTTACCAAATTAACGACCAACTCTTTTACTCTTATTTTGGTTCTTTCTTTGGTCTTTTCCCATACGCCTGAGCCCAGCCGATGTATGGAAGGCGGGGTGCCATCTTTTCCCACATATTTTGTAATTTTGTGCAACGCATGAATACTTATATAAAGTGAAGCATCATCTTTATACACTAATTTTATCACCTCTTGCTCTCGGCCGTTCATATCCATTTTTGCTAATCCTTGATATATTCCTATTCCATAATCTACATGGACAACAAAATCACCTGGCTGCAAATCATACAACTCTTTCAGCGTGAAAGCTTCACTACGTTTGTATTTATCTCTAATAATAAAGCGGTGGTATTTTTCAAAAAACTGATGGTCGGTATAAACACATATTTTGTTTTGTTCATCACGATATCCTTCATGTAGCACAAAATTTTGAGATTGAAAAAGCTGCTCTTGCGTGTAAGTAGTTTTTTCAATATGGTTAAATTTTTCCAAAAGATCTTTCATAATCACCCGCATTCTTTCGTGTTGGTGTAGATTTTCTGAAAGAAAAACAGTTTGAAATCCACGCTCTAAATTATCCACCCACTCTTCTAATAATAATTCAAATTTTTTATTGAAATGATGTTGCGGTTTTATGTTAAAATTGTGAGAAAAATCATGCTGCAAAAAGTTGGAATCAATTTCAACAGTATGATAATCATAAATATAATCTATTAAACTCAAGGGTTTTTCAAATCCCATTCGTTCACATGTCGTATCAATTCTTCTCTGTATTTCGGGGATATTTTTAATCCATATTATGGTCTCTATATTAAGAAAGTCGAAAAAAGAATCGGTTGCTTCTATTTCCAAATTTGAAAAAGAAGGCATTATGTTTAACTTGTCCAATTCGATAATTGAACGTTGTGTACCCGGATCAAAACTTCTGATAGTTTCCACAGTTTCGTCGTTCAACTCAATACGGTGCGGGTTCTCTTCCGAAAAAGAAAATAGATCAAAGATACTTCCTCTCCATGAAAACTGTCCGGGTTCAAACACAAAATCTTCCTGTTGGTATTGATATTTATATAAAAACTCTAATAAAATTTCAATTGGAACTATTTCCCCTTTTGAAACATAAAAAGAGTTTTCCTGAACATATCGCTTAGAAACTATTTTCTCGCACAAAGCATCTGGATAAGTAACTATTAAGATTCCTTTTTGGTTGTGAATTAGTCTGTCAATTATTTCCGCTCGCATTTTTAAGTATGTGGTGTCATTATCTTTCCAGTTCATCACTTTATTAAACGAGGCCGGGAAATAGTGTACTCGTTTTTCGCTAAGCGGGCTCTCTTTGTCATGTAATAATAGTTCCAAGTCGTTGAAAAAAAAGAGTGCTTCCTCTTTTTCAGGGAAAACGAACAAATGAGGTGCTTCATCTTTTTCAAAATTATTAGCTACTAATACAGCCAACGAAGAACCGGAGAGATTTTTTACTCCTGTTGTTTTTGAGAATATATTTAGATATGACGATAAAATATGCATATATGTTTCACTAAACCGTACTTATATGAGCAGCACCTTGCTTAAAATCTGATGCTTTCCCAAAATTTTCTGCAAACGTTTTTCATCTGTATCTGTAATAAAGACCTGACCGAAATGATTCTGTCCCAACATGTGGAGCAACTGTGCAATACGAAAATTGTCCAATTTGTCGAAAATATCATCTAATAATAAAATCGGCTTCAATTTTTTCCGTGTGGCAATATAATCGTATTGTGCTAATTTTAATGCTAATAAAAAAGATTTCTGTTGTCCTTGTGAACCAAACTGCTTTATTTGTTTTTCATTAATCAAAAAAATAAAATCATCCTTGTGTACTCCAAAATTTGTGTATGAGGAGCGAAAATCCTGTATCTCATTCTCCTGCAATCCTTTTTTAAAATCGATATCAAAAAGTTGGGATTGATATAAAATGGACACTTTTTCTTTATCTTCAGAAAGTGTTTTATGATAGCGTAGGAAATCTGGTAAAATGTCAAAAATAAACTGCTTTCTTTTCTCAAAAATATAGTTTCCCCTCGGGATCAATTGGTCGTTATAAATTTGTATCACCGACAAATCCACTCTTTCTCCCAGCAGATATTGTTTTAGCAATTGGTTTCTTTGTTGAATAATTTTCTGGTAAACAATCAACTGCTGTAAATACTCTTTATCAAATTGCGAAATGGTAATATCCAAAAACTTGCGACGCGTTTCGCTACCTTCGCTTATAATATCACTATCGTAAGGAGAAACCATAATCAAAGGAAACAGTCCAATATGGTCGCTTAATTTCTGGTACTCTTTTTGATTGGCTTTCATTGTTTTGCGTCCGTTTTTGAAAACACAGCTTATTTTGGCAGTAGTCTTGTTATCAAAACTTTCAAACAAACCATGAATGGCAAAAAAATCGCAGTTAAATCTAATAGAATAATTGTCTTGCGAAGAGAAATAACTTTTACAAAACGACAAATAATGAATGGCATCTAGTAGATTCGTTTTTCCGCTACCGTTTTTTCCCACGAAACAGTTTACATTTTCGTGAAAATCAAACTCATTTTCTTCGTAGTTTTTGAAATTGGAAACTTGTAAATTTTTCAGATACATTAGGTAAACTCAATAATTAGAAAAACTAAACCAAAGATAAAAGTAACCGCCATTATTCCTCTTCCGGTTAGGTCATATTTTAATTTTAACAAATAATAACGCAGAAGCAGAACGTTTGGAATAATGCTGATAAGGATGAGACGTTGCAATGTAAACACTTTCGCATCTATAATTTGTGTTGGTAAAAATAAGATAATGAGTTGCATAAACCCAAAGATAAGGGTCGGAATAGTAGCACCGAGCAGCAATCCCATCCAAAATGAATCTTGACGAAGTTTATCAATCATGTTCCCAATGTTTTAATTGAACAATAGTGTGATGTGAAGTCATATCAAAATGTACCGGTGTAACTGACACATAGCCATTTTGGAGCGCCCATTCGCATGTGTCAATAGCCTCCTTTTCTAAATTTACTAAAAAACCGGCAAGCCAATAATATTTTCCACCAAAGGGGTCAGTATGTTCTTCCAAATCTTCGTGCCAATAACCTAGCGTTTGTCTCGTGATTTTAATTCCTTTAATTTCAGCAAGTTGTAATTTCGGAATATTAACATTTAAACAAACATGTTTAGGCAATCTCTCTTTCATCACTCTATCAATAATTTGTTTTGCAAACACTATGGCTGTAGAGAAATCGGCTTTTGAAGAGTAGTCTAATAACGAGAACCCAATAGCTGGCAATCCTTCAAAGCATGCTTCAATGGCAGCCGCCATAGTTCCTGAATAGATGATGCTTACAGAAGAGTTTGAACCGTGGTTGATACCTGACAACACCAAGTCAATCTTTCTATCTTGCAACAGTACACGTTGACCCAATTTCACACAGTCCACCGAAGTTCCGTTAGTTCTGTAGAACTCAATACCATTTTTGGTTTTATAATGTTTTACTCGCAGTGGGAGATTCATCGTAATGGCGTGTCCCATTCCTGAGCGTGGACCATCTGGAGTTATCACTATCACCTCACCGAAATCTTTTGCGGCTTCCACTAAGGCTGCCAATCCACGGGCTTCATAGCCATCGTCATTCGTAATAAGGATTAAAGGTTTGTGGGGCATTAATAAAAGAATTTAAGATTTAGGTATTAAGTTAGAAAGAGTCATTCATTTATAGCAATAATTGTTAATTTTTAGGAACTATTCTTGTAGAAGCATCAATTTTTAATTCGCAAAAAAGCTTTTATTTCCGGGTGTTTCGCAATAAATATCTTCGCTTTCTCTACACCCATCACCATAAGTGCAGTTGCATAAGCATCAGCAATAGCACAATTGGGATAAAACACAGTAACGCTCAGCAGGTCATTTTCCTCAGGATATCCTGTATGAGGATTAATAATGTGAGGAATCCTTTTTCCGTTCTCTTCAATGTAGTTTCTATAGTTTCCTGAAGTTGCAACTGATAAATCTTCAATTTCCATGATCTCATCTGTAGCTATCTCTCCATCTTTGTTTTGTGTAGGTATTTGTATTCCCACATGCCATTTTTTATTGGGTTCTCTTTTTCCTTTAACACACAGTTCGCCTCCAATATCAATCAAAAAATTTTTTAAACCTTTTGAAGAAAGAAATGCAGAGATTAAATCCACACAATATCCTTTTGCAACAGCGTTAAAGTTGAGTTGTGTATCTGGATTAGGTTTAATAATTCTATTTCCTTCAATGATAATTTGTTTATATCCTACCGATTTTAATTCTTTCTCAACATCATCCTGTGATGTTTCTTTCAGATTATCTTTTCCAAAGCCCCAAAAGTTTACCAAAGCCCCTACAGTAAAATCGAAGAAACCTTCTGTCTCTTCACATACTTGAAGCGACACCTCTAAAAGTTCTTTCAATGTTTGATTTAATGTATCGGTTTCATTTCTGTTTATTCTCGCAACTAACGAATTAGGGTTGAAAATAGAAGCGGAATTATTCAATTCCGAAATAATAGAATCAATCTGAAAATGTGTAATATCGGTTTTGTCTGCAATAGTTATTTTATAATAAGTACCAATGCCTTCTCCTGTAATTTGAGTTAATGAGGAATGGGATGTGCAGGCATAGAATGCCAAACCGATAACCAAAAGAAAAGTGGATATTTTGTTCACAATTGGGTTCAATAATTACTTTGCAAAAATAGACTTTTTTATTAATTTTTTTTCGACTGTTTTCAGAGAGAAAGAGTTATTTAATAAACCCACTTATCCAAAAGAATAAAAGCCCCAGCTCCGGCAAAGAAACCTAGAAGCGCCCAAAGAGAGATTCTTTTCAAATACCAAAGAAAATCTATCTTTTCCATACCCATTGCGGCAACACCTGCCGCCGAACTTATGATAAGCAAATTTCCTCCAGATCCAACACAATAAGACAAAAACAACCAAAAACTATGGTCAGTTTCAAAAACAGTAAGAGGGAACATCCCTATTGCTCCTGCTACTAATGGCACATTATCAATTACTGAAGATAAGGTTCCAATACTTATATTTATTCCATAAGTATTATCAGCAAAAGCACTCATCATTCCATTGGCAAATAAATTTAAAAAACCCATAGATTGCAAACCCGCCACTGCCAACAAGACGCCCAAGAAAAACAAAATACTGGAAGTGTCAATTCTTTCTAGAACTTTTGATACTGAAAATTGTCCTCCTGAATATCTGTAATGGATTCTTGCAGTTATTAACCACAATATTGCTAATGAACAAAGCATTCCTATAAAAGGAGGGAGATTTGTTATGCTTTTGAAAATTGGGACAAATAGCAATCCCCCAATACCTAAAATAATAACTAAGTACTTTATCTTAATGGGGATGGGTCTGAGAGTTTCAATCACTTGACTTGCAGGTCGTTCAAAATTACCTTTCATACTTAAAGAAATAAACGATAACGGGACGAGCAAAGCTATGACACAAGGTATGAATGTTTTTAAAATTAGAGTACCTGCTGTAACTTGTCCATTCATCCATAGTATGATAGTAGTAACATCACCAATGGGAGAAAGCGCTCCTCCCGTATTCGCAGCAATAATAATTAATCCGGCAAAAATCCATCGCTCTTTCCTTTTTGTAACCAACTTCCTCAATAAAGCGCACATGACAATTGTAGTAGTCATGTTATCAAGTACTGTAGAAAGGACAAAAGTGAGCAGAGTTAAAATCCATAAAAGTTTACGTCTGCTGTTTGTGGAAATTTTATCAGTAATAACGGAAAAACCATTATGGTGGTCAATCGTTTCCACAATGGTCATTGCACCCATTAAGAAAAATAAAATCTCTGCAATACCTCCAATACTTAACACCAATTCCTGTTTAGAAACAAAATCAATAAAACTCCCCTCAGGATTTGTAATTTTATAATTTCCGTAATTATCTAAGAATCCAGTATATGAAAATATCCCATCTCCGACGAGAATGTAATATACCCAAATAGCCACACCCAAAAGAAGGGCGGTTGCCGATTTGTCAACTTTAACAGGGGTTTCTAATGCGATTAAAGCATATCCTATTATGAAAATAATAATTGGTAAAAACATATTGATGTATATCTATTAGGTGTATATTTTTATCAATAAATTTAACGCAAAAATATATATTAAAATTATAAAAAAAAAATCTTTAGTTAATAATAAGTAATTTGCTCTCCCAAAAAAGAAGGAGTTTTTGATAATAAAAGAATCTATCTTATTTAAAATAAAAACCTATTTTTGCCGCTCAAACCAAATAAAACACTGAAATTATGTTCAATTGGATTCGGGAAACTATACATCTGTTTTTTTCCCAATTAGGTTTACACGGACAATTATTATCTTTTATCTCTTCGGTAGCTACAGCTTTGGGATTGTTGTGTTCAGGTTTTATTCTGTACTACATTATTAGAGTTGTTTTACAGAATACAATAAAAATTACCAATAAAAGATTTCCATCTAAATGGAGAACAGCGCTACTTAAAGAGCGTTTTTTTATTCAACTGTCTTTTTTACTACCGGCAATTTTTATTAAAATTATTGCACCTGAATTTTTCGGAAATGGGACAAGATCGGAAATCCTTTTTACAGCTCTCATCAATCTCTATATTGTAGCCAATGTTACTTTGATATTATCAGCATTTCTAAGGGCTATCGGCGATATTTTACTACAATTGGAAGCTACCAAAGATAAACCCATAAAAAGCTATATACAAATTGTTTCCATTTTCTTTTGGATCATTGCAATTGTATTATTTATCTCAATTCTTATTAATAAGTCGCCAACGGTTTTTTTAGCAGGCTTGGGCGCATTTTCTGCAGTACTTATGTTGGTTTTTCAAGATACTATTGTAGGATTTGTAAATAGCTTACAACTATCTGCTAATGATTTAGTAAGAAACGGAGATTGGATTACTGTAAGCAAATATGACGCAGATGGTACCGTAGAAGAGATAAATCTCATTTCTGTCAAAGTTCGTAACTTCGATGGAACTATCTCTACAGTTCCTGTTAGACAATTAGTTACCGATACATTTCAGAACTGGCGCGGAATGGAAGAGCAAGGAGTGAGGAGGATAAAACGCTCATTTTTTATTGATTCTAAAAGCATTAAAAAGGCCACCACAGAAATGCTAAAAAAAATAGACTCCCAACAAGAAACAAATCTCGGTTGCTTAAGAGAGTATATTTTGAATTACTTAAAACACAGAAACGATATCAATATTAATAAGATATGTATGGTGAGAATATTGCCTATTAACGAATTTGGGATTCCCATAGAACTATACTGTTTCGCAAAAACAATAAAATGGATAGAGTATGAAAAAATCCAATCCGAAATTATGGAACATATTCTCATAGCGCTCTCACAATTTGATCTCGTCCATTACCAACGAAAATAATATTTTCTTATATCTTGTAACTTAAGAAACAGACATGAACTACCTTGATATTATCTTCCTTATTCCATTTTTATGGTTTGGTTATAAAGGCTTTACGCACGGATTGATTCGCGAGTTTGTGACTCTTGCTGCACTTATTCTCGGTATTTATTCAGCTTTTATTTTTACAGATATGATTGAAAAATGGATCAATATTCCCGATTTTCCTAAAGAAGCCTATTTTGCGGTCACCTTTCTTCTTGTTTTAATAGTGGTTTTTCTTTTGGGAAGGTTAGTGGAAAAAATTATAAAGATAATTCTTCCGGAAATTGTGAATAATATACTCGGAGCTTTGTTTGGAGCAGCCAAAGTAATAGTGTTCTTCAGTGCTGCAATTTATTTTTTAAATAGTGTTGATTCCAAACATGTTATCATAACAGAAAAAAATAAAGAAAAATCTTTTTCCTACAAATATGTCGAACCGGTAGTACCAACTTTAAAGGAATGGTATGAAAGAAAGTAGTTCCAAAATTTAATCTTAATCTCTATACCATTAGATTCTACAAGAATGAAAGAGCAACAATTTAGCATTGGAATAGATATTGGCGGAACAAACACCACTATTGGGTTAGTGCGCTTAGATGGCAAGTTGGTAGCCAAACAAAATCTGAATACTTCACAATATTTTGATGCTCATAAATTTGTTGATGATATTGTTTTTTCTGTCCATAAAATAATGATGGAAAACAAGATAAAACATATTCTTGGAGTGGGAATTGGTGCTCCGTGCGGGAATATGCTTGAAGGCACAATTGAAGATGCGGCAAATTTAAAATTCAGAGGGAAAACGCCACTTAAACAATTAATGGAAACTGAATTGGGGATTCCTGTAGTTGTTTCTAACGATGCCAACGCAGCAGCTTATGGAGAAATGATTTATGGTGGTGCCAAAGGAATGAAAAATGTGGTGATGTTTACTTTGGGAACAGGGGTGGGAAGTGGTATTATCATTGATGGAAAATTGCTTCATGGTTCAAATGGCTTTGCCGGAGAATTAGGACACGCTATCTTAATACCTTATGGCAGAAAATGCAACTGCGGCAATTATGGATGTTTGGAAATGTACGCATCCATTAGAGGGATTATTACAACTTGTATTGAACTTTTCGAGCTGTGGCCTGATGATGAAATAACCCAAATTCCTAGAGAAATTTTAAGCCCGAAAACTATTGCTGAAGCAGCATTAAGAGGCAGTACAATAGCAATTGAAACATACAGGAAAACAGGTGAGTGGTTAGGAATTGCCCTTGCAAATGCAGTAACATTTTCAGATCCTGAAGCTATTTTTCTTACGGGCGGAATCCTAAATGCCGGCGAACTCTTGATGAAACCAACAAAAGAATCGTTTGAAAAAAACAAACTTTCATTTTATAAGAATAATATTCCTATTTTGCGCTCACAACTAAATGAAAATGACGCAGCTATTTTGGGTGCGGCAGCGTTAGTGTGGTAAGCTTCCTCGAATAAAACAACTTCCGCATCCTTTTTTCACTCCATCGTTGCGTAATTTTCACAAAAACATACATGATAATTAATGTATAAATAAACCTGAAAAGAAACACTCCTGTTATACTTGCACCTATAGAAATCATGATTAAGGAATCTTCAACCACACTGTGAAACAATGACATAAGCATTAAGGCGTACAGTAGATTGCGACGCTCTAACTGGGTTCGTTTAATTTCATTAATAATTAGCCCGCCCCCATAAGCCAACCCTAATGTCATACCTATAACCGTAACCGGGATTACCTCTTTTCCAATACCTAAAAACTTCAGCACAGGATAAAACCAACTATTTATTTTGTTAATTGCACCGATACGTTTTAAAATATCTATTAGAATGATCAAACCCGTGATATAACAAAATACCATGGCATAATTTTTTAATTCACCTAAAGCCCAACCTCCCCATGTCTCATTGTGAGAAACAGCCACAATTTTCTCAATTCCAATGGGAAGTTCTTGATAGATGTTAAATATTTTATAGGTATGATATAGAATAATACCTGCAAGAAATCCTAGAAGAAATCGAAACAAAAAAGCCGTAATCGCTTTAACACCTGCTTTTTGAGTAATGGCTAACTCTATGGGTAGTGTGTGGGCAATTAAAATAATGGTTGATAAGACAGTAACTTCAGCAATGGTTAAATCTACGTTCATAGAAAAAAAAGTGATAATTCCAGCGTAAATATTGCCGATCATTGCGGAAGCCCAAACTAATCCCATCTCACCCCGCAATCCCATCATGCTCATTAACGGCGCCAATGCTTTTCCAATATACTCTATTAAACCTGTTTCCTGCAATATCTTAACAAAAATAGAGATTGGTATCATGATTTTAAAAATCTTGGTACTCGTGGAAATACTTTGTACAAACCAACCCTTAACAATCATTTTAATATTCATCTTCTCATAACATTTAAAACGTAGCAAGAAATCCCTTTCAACTACGGTTGATCAGTCCATTAAACTGCGCTGTGCAAGTGATGTTAATTTCATTAATACACACATGTTCGGGCAAAGAAAGCACATATTCCACTACATTAGCTACATCCTCGGCTAAGAGTGGCGTGAAGCCCTCATAAACTTTGGCGGCACGAGTTTTGTCACCGTGAAATCGTACAACAGAAAAGTTAGTTTCCGCCGCTCCAGGCGAAACATGCGTTACTTTGATGCGATGAGGCAGCAAGTCCATCCTCATTCCTTGCGAAAGCGCTAAAACCGCATGTTTTGTTGCGCAATACACATTTCCGCCTACGTAAACCTCTCTACTTGAAATAGAACCAATATTTACAATATGACCCGATTTTTTTTTCACCATAAATGGCGAAATAAGGCGCGTCATATAAAGTAATCCTTTAATATTTGTGTTGATCATGCGCTCCCAATCTTCGTAATTGCCTTTATTAATAGTCTTTAGGTCAACTGCCAAGCCGGCGTTATTAATCAAAACATCAATATCATTAAATGTATCGGGAATCGATTTAATCGCTTTTTTGCAGGCATTCAAATCTTGTACATCAAAGACCAAAGGCAACACAGATGATGAACTGTTTTCTGTTATAAAACGACACACTTCATCTAAATGAACTTTATTTCTTCCTGTTAAAATGAGTTTTACGTTTTGTTTGGCAAGCGTTTTCGCAATTGCTTTACCAAAACCTCCTGAAGCGCCTGTAATAAAGATAGTTTTCATAATGATTGAGGGTTAATGTTTTTAGTTTAGTTTTGAATTGAAATATGGGAATAAATAATTCTATAAATGTCGATTTTCAAAAAAGCAAATAGCTAATAATAACTCTTTGGAAAATCGCCACAAAAATAGTATAATTGATAAAAAATTCTACCAATTATTTTTAAAAAAAATAATTTTATAGCCAAGATTACGTTTGTTGAAATGCTAATGAATTTAGATTATGTTTTGTAAACGTTTCACTTTTTTCATACTATGTCTGTGGCTTTGCCTTATAGCATCTGCACAAGAATACTCAGCAAAAGCAAAATTAGACTCCGCACATATTCTCATAGGAGATTATTTGAATGTGAATTTGGAAGTTGTTGCACCCAAAGGGAAGCCGGTATATATTCCGCAGATTGATGAAAAATTGTTAGAAGGGATAGAAGCCCCTTTCGACTGGATTTCCAATTCAAAATTCGATACCATTCTATGGTCTGATCATTATGTTATTAAACAAACAATAACTATAACGGCTTTTGATACAGGAAATTTCATTTTTCCTCCAATTCCAATTTTGGATGCAGACTCCCAAATTGTGGCGCAAACCAATCAACTCTTTTTTGATGTTTCTACTGTGTCTGTAGATACAACTGCAACCATTAAAGATATTAAAGATATTTCGAAGGTGCCTTTTACATTTCATGAATTATGGCTGTATGTAAAAGAATATGCATTGTTAATTTTATCAGGATTGTTAGTAATAGGACTAATCGTTTATGCCATTTGGCGCTACATTAAAAAGAAACGTGCAGCGAAGCCAATGCCTGCAATAAAGCCTAAACCTAAAATAAAACCTCATATTACTGCACTAAAAGAACTGGAAAAACTGCGGCAGAAGAAGCTTTGCGAACAAGGTAAAACAAAAGAATACTATTCTGAACTTGTTGATATTGTAAGAATTTACATTGATGGGCAATGGGATATTGGAGCTATGGAAATGGTTACTTCAGAGATTATTGAATCCCTGGAAAATACAGAAATTCATAAGGAGGTGCTGAAGAGATTTCATCAAGCTTGTACAATAGCAGACTTGGTTAAGTTTGCCAAGTACAACCCATTCCCAACCGACCACGATATGGCGTTTAAAGACTGTAAAGAGTTTGTGGAACGAACCGCAGAAATAGATTAATGATAAATGTTAAATGATTAATGACTAATATATAGTGAACTTAAAATCTTTTAATCTATAAATTAAAATGAACACCATTACATCATTTTTTCAGGGCATTGAGTTTGAAAATCCCTATTGTTTTTTGCTGCTGTTGTTGATTATTCCTATAGTTGCATGGAAATACTTCTTTCGTAAAAAGATGCAAGCCTCCTTTACAGTACCAACAGTAGCTGCCATTGAAAAAATTGGACAAACCTGGAAAGTGCGCCTCTTTTGGATTCCTCACTGTTTGCTAATTCTTGCTTTTGTTTCTATTGTAGTGGCATTATCAAGGCCTCAAACATCCTTTCGGTTGAGTGACGTGGAAGTAGAAGGTGTGGATATTGTGCTGGCAATAGATATCTCCGGTTCAATGAAAGCCATGGACTTTCGTCCTAATCGCTTAGAAGCTTGCAAAAAAGTTGCTGAAGAGTTTGTTTTGGGAAGGCCCACCGACCGAATCGGGCTCGTGGTTTATGCCGGAGAAGCCTATACGCAATGCCCTGTTACTAGCGATCACAATACCCTATTAGGATTACTTAATAATGTGAAGTTTGATATCATTGAAGACGGCACCGCAATTGGAGATGGATTGGGAACTGCTATTAACCGATTGCGAGAAAGCGAAGCAAAAAGCAAAATTATTATCCTGCTTTCCGATGGAGTGAATAACAGAGGATATATTGATCCCTATTCCGCTGCTGAGATTGCCAAAAATATGAATATTAAAGTTTATACAATTGGAGCAGGTACAAACGGGCAGGCCCCATACCCAACCCCCTACGGAACTCAAATGATGATTACAGAAATTGATGAGCAACTCCTAAAAGCAATTGCTCTACAAACTGGAGGTAAATATTTTAGAGCTACAAATAATGATAAATTGAAAGCAGTATATGAAGAAATTGATAAAATGGAGAAAACTATCCTTAATGAGACTATCTATGAAAATAAAGTCGATGCTTTCTTCAAATTCCTGTTTGCAGGTGTAATATTTTTAATCTTCTATTTATTATTGAGATATACAGTTTATAAAACTAACCCGTAGAAATGAGCATTATTGAATATTGAATCCGCTAAAGGGTTTCAAGAATGCGGAAGAATTATTCCTCTCTTTATGCTTAAACATACTCACATTTATTTTTTTTTCGGAAAATTTTGGCAAAAAATGAAAATCAATAGAATAACGATATTGCTTTTCTATTCTTATCAAGAATCAATTCTAAAATAATAAAAATATTTTCAACTCACTATGAGCGCGTTATATTAAAAAATCAAAAAAAAACGTTTTTTTTTCCAAAGCATTGTTTTTTTTATAATTTTGTTTTCCAATTAAGTTGAAAGAGAACAAATAATTTTTTAAAACCAAAATAGAAAGATTTAGGAAATGAGAACGAAAAGTGTATCGGACAAAGAAATCCATAAAATGTTGAAAAGATTTTTTGGATTTAACACATTTAAGGGCGATCAGCTTAAAGTTATTAAATCATTATTAAAAGGCAAAGATTGTTTTGTAATCATGCCCACCGGCGGAGGAAAGTCGCTATGTTATCAATTGCCCGCCTTGATTTGCGAAGGAACAGCAATTATAATATCTCCACTTATTGCCTTAATGAAAAACCAAGTGGATGCTCTACGAAATTTTGGAACAGAATTAGGAATCGCCCACTTTCTAAACTCTTCGCTATCAAAACAAGAAGTAAAAGATGTTAAAGAAGATTTGTTGAGAGGAAAGACTAAACTCCTTTATGTTGCCCCGGAAACATTAACCAAAGAAGATAATGTTGATTTCTTTAAAGATATTCCCATTTCATTCTTTGCCATTGATGAAGCGCACTGTATTTCAGAATGGGGACACGATTTTAGGCCGGAATATAGAAGAATTAGAGAAACTATTGACAAGATTGATAAGAAAGTACCTCTTATTGCACTAACTGCAACCGCAACTCCAAAAGTGCAAAGCGATATCCAGAAAAACTTGGGAATTGAAAAAGCAGAACTCTTTAAGGTCTCTTTTAACCGTCCAAACCTCTATTATGAAATTCGTGAAAAAACAAAAGAGATTGATAAAGAAATCGTTAAATTCGTTAAAAACCATAGCGGAAAATCGGGAATAATATATTGCCTAAGTAGAAGAAAAGTAGAAGAGCTAGCAGAATTCTTAAGAGCAAACCAAATCCGTGCGCTTCCCTATCATGCCGGGCTTGAATCGCAAGAACGTGTAAATAACCAAGATGCGTTCTTAATGGAAGATGTTGAAATTATTTGCGCTACTATCGCTTTTGGAATGGGAATAGATAAACCCGACGTGCGTTTCGTGCTGCACTACGATATGCCTAAAAGTTTGGAAGGCTATTATCAAGAAACAGGTAGAGCCGGACGAGATGATGGGGAAGGACTTTGTATTGCTTTCTATGACATTAGAGATTTGTATAAATTAGAAAAATTCTCCTCGAAAAAATCGGTGGCAGAACAAGAAATGGTGAAACAACTATTGGCGGAAACCGCCTCTTATGCTGAATCAACTAATTGTAGAAGAAGACATTTGCTTCACTATTTTGGTGAAGTTTACGATAAAGATAATTGTGGATGTTGCGATGTATGCCTTCATCCAAAACCTAAAATGAATGCTACCGAACAAGTACAATTAGTAATTGAAGTAATTAAAGAAGTAAAACAACAATTTGTTGATATTCACATTATTGACATCATCACAGGCATTAAATCAACCACAATTGTCAAATTTAAACATAGTAAACTAAAACAATTTGGCGAAGGCGAAGAATTTGATACTAAATTTTGGGCAAGTGTTGTTCGGGTAGCTATCTTTGAAGAACTTATCTATAAAGATATTGAAAACTACGGCTTATTGAAAATCACACCAAAAGGTGAAAAGTTCCTTACAAATCCTTACACCCTTTATGTTCAAAAACCAAAATCAAAATCGGATGATGATGATATGGACGACGAGGATATGGATGATATGATTCCTGTAAAAGGAGAAGCTACAGATGCCACATTGTTTGCAATGTTAAAAGATTTGAGAAAATCTATTTCACAAAAAGAGAATCTACCTCCATTTATTATTTTTCAGGATCCCTCTTTAGAAGATATGTGTATTCAATATCCTACTACGATTGAGGAAATGGTTAATATTACCGGAGTGGGGGTTGGAAAAGCTCAAAAATATGGTAAACCTTTTGCTGATTTAATCAAACAATACGTTGAAGAAAACGAAATTGATAGACCACAAGACTTCATCGTGAAATCAATCGTGAAAAAATCTGCAATCAAAGTGTTTATCATTCAAAGTATTGATAGAAAATTGCACTTAGAAGATATTGCTCAAGCAAAGGGATTGGACATGGATGAACTTTTATCTGAAATTGAAAGTATTGTGTCTTCGGGTACCAAATTAGATATTGATTACTATATTGACGAATCCATAGAAAAATACCATCAAGAAGATATTTTAGATTACTTCGCAGAGGCAGAATCAGATTCTGTGCAAGTTGCACTTGACACCTTAGGTGTTGATGATTTTACGCTGGAAGAGATCCGTATAATGAGAATCAAATATTTGTCTGATGTAGGAAATTAATGTGAAAATTTCATATTTACGTACTTTATTTCAAACTCAATTAGCCTTACTCTATCATAAAAAGGAAATTGATGCTATCTTTTTTACCTATTTATATGATAAATACAATATTAAGAAATATCACTATTTTTTAGATTCTGATGCTTGTATCGATTTTGAACAGTCTGATATTAAAATGCTTACAAAAGGCTGCCCTATACAATATGTTACAGGTAAAACAACTTTTTGTAATATTGAACTGAATGTAAATCCCTCTGTTCTCATCCCAAGACCTGAAACGGAGGAGTTAACGGCAATGATTGTTGAGAAGCAGAAAACAGAAAAAAAATTAATTCAAAATTCAAAATTCAAAACTCAAAATTCAAAAATTCTTGACCTCGGCACGGGTAGCGGCGCTATCGCTATTGCATTAGCAAAAAGCATAAATAACGCTACTGTTTGGGCTACTGATATTTCGGAACAAGCGTTAGAAACTGCAAAAAAAAATGCAGAACAGAACAATGTGAAAGTCATTTTTTTTCAACATGATATTTTGCAATGTAATATAGAGACGTTGGGTGCAAAGTCTCTGCCGGATAATTTTGATATTATCGTTTCAAACCCACCCTATATCCCGCAGAGCGAACGTTCACTATTGCATAAAAATATTGTGGGGTATGAACCGGAGGGTGCGCTTTTTGTACCGGATGATAATCCTTTAGTTTTTTACATAGCTATTGCCGACACTGCAAAAAAAATCCTCCGCAAAGGAGGAGTTTTATATTTTGAAATTCATGAGATTTTTGCTTCAGAGGTGCGTGAGATGCTTTCCAAAAAAGGGTTCAAAGAGGTTGAACTTTGGAACGATATTAATGGGAAGCCTCGCTTTGTATGCGCCAAAAAATTATAAATGGTTAATTTTTATCGCCAACCCCGACTTTATATTCGCGGCTTTGTTTTTATGGATAATCCCTTTTTTTGCCAACTTATCAATCAAGGCGGTTACTTTGGGAAGTTTCTCTTCCGCTACGGATTTATCTGATGTTAATCGAATCTCTTTTAATGAATTACGCATCGTTCTTGAGAAGTAACGGTTTGCTAATCTCTTGCTGTCATTGGATCTGATTCTTTTCTTTGCCGATTTGTGATTTGCCATTATTATCTATTAATTTTTGTAAAACTTACCCCATTTTTTAAGGGCTGCAAAAATATATTTTTTTCAATATGAAAATTGTAAGAACTATAATTTTTTGAATTTAGATGATTTACAAGATTCTAAAACAAAAAACCTTAATCATTTATCATTAAACATTTATCACTAACCACTACCATTATTTTACAAACCTCTTTCCTTTCTTCACCGTAAATTGTTGCATTATAATTTTCAAGGCTTTTCTCTTGCATGGCAATGCAATATTTATCTCCCGACTTCAATTGGTTCACATAATTAATAACAACTTCTCTTATTTCGTGTTCATTATACAAATCATAAGAAATATGATCTACAACCCAACGTACATAACTTGCATTATTTACATGTTGATTCATGTCCAAATCGGATAAAACTACGTCATAAAAATGAGGGTTTTCTGGAAAATCCACACGAAGCAGTCGGGGAACACGACCGTCAAAAGCCATTCTATCTTTGGGATAATTGAGATGGGTGTTCAGTTTTTCTAAACGCACAATTTTGTTGAGGCGATAATCCACTAACATCCATTCGGAGATGGCACAGCAAAGCATTTCTCCGGATTCATTAAATACTTCGTAATCTCTTAGAAACATTATAGATTCGCGTTCTTTAGCCCAAGTTTCAACACGAATCTTGTCGTTCCATTCCGGTAATTTGTGAATTTTGAGGTGCAATTTTGCCAACGCCCAAAAATAGCCTTCCTCTTGTAACTCTTTCCATCCTTTACTCAAATAACTCACATGCGACCAAGCAGTTTCGTGCATCATACACAACAATTTAGAAATTGCTAAACGACAGTTGTGGTCAACATCAAAACCACAAATATGAAACTCGCGAGAAAAAACATGATTTTTATACATATATATATTTATTTATTGCGGGCAAAAATAGAAAGAGTTGTGAATAATCGTACATTTTTACGTTATTTGCACTTTAAAAAAAATGCACGAAACAAAAAAACATTATTGTTTTTTTAGATTTTTTTCTTAACTACTTATTATTATACTGTAACCATTAACAATTAAGAAATGCCTCCCATAAATAAATCACGCATCGCAAAAAATACTGCGCTCCTCTATTTCAGGATGCTTCTCACGATGCTGATAACGCTCTACACTACGCGTATCGTGTTGAATGTGCTGGGCGCTTTGGACTTTGGTACATACGAAGTGATTGCAGGAATAGTTGCTATGTTTGCCTTTTTGAGCGGTACAATGGCAACCGCTTCCCAACGTTTTTTTGCCGTTGAACTCGGCGTGGAAAACCATGTGAAACTAAAACAACTCTTTAGTATCAACGTGTTGATTTTTATTGGTATTGCTGTTGTCATTTTTATTCTTGCTGAAACCATTGGGTTGTGGTACTTTAACCATATCATGAAAATTCCTGCCGAAAGATTTGAAGCTGCCGCGTGGGTATTTCAGTTTGCCGTTTTTACTTTTATGGTAAGTATCGTAACAACGCCCTACTTAGCAATCATTACCGCACGGGAACACATGCAGGCATACGCCTACATCAGTATTTTAGAAGTCCTCTTTAAATTGGCAATTGTATTTGTACTTCTTTATATCCCTCTTGATAAACTAAAACTATATGCCGTATTACTGTTTATCGTTCAAATATTAATATCAACTTCTTACATTTTGTATTCTACATTTAAATTTCCGGAATGCAAGATTAAATATTATTGGAATAAAGCCATGTTTAGTGAAGTGTTTGGTTTTGCGGGATGGAGCGTGTTTGGAGCATTGGCAATGACCGTAAGAAGTCAGGGAATCAATTTGTTGCTCAACTTCTTTTTCGGAGTACTTGTAAATACGGCAAGAGGGATCGCTTTTAGAGTTTACACCGCACTGAATCTGTTTATACATAACTTTTTTACGGCAGTACGCCCGCAAATCATCAAATCATACTCGGCAGATCATGAAGACAAGTCGGGTGAAATGATGAGATTGGTGTTTCAAAGTTCCAAGTTTTGTTTCTATTTAATTTTGGTACTCTCAATTCCTATTCTTATTGAAACAAGAGCCATTTTGGCGGTTTGGTTAAAAATCGTACCCGAATACACCGTTATTTTTACCCGTTTGGTAATCATCAATGCCATTATCGAATCGTTGGCAAATCCGTTTATCGCTTCTATCCAAGCCACCGGAAAAATAAAACGGTATCAAATAGTTACCGGTTCCATTATTCTAATGAATTTACCCATATCGTATCTTTTTTTAAAGTTCGGTTTTCCACCGCAAACCACAATGGTAATCGTAATTATTATTACAGCTATTGCCCATATAGTTCGAGTATTTTTTATGAAAACTATGTTGAAAATGGAGATCATCAAATATTGCAAGCAGGTTATTATTCCCATTTCGGCAGTAACGGTGTTGGCATTTATTTTTCCGACACTTTATTTCTACTGCTTTTGCCCGTCGTTTTGGAGAATTGGGGGAGTTACAACGATTACATTAATATCTTCAGCATTGATTATCTATTTTATAGGCTTAACAAAAAGTGAAAGAAACGGCTTAAAAACGTTTCTGTTTTCAAAAATATTGAAAAAGAATGGATAGTACAAATTTTTTACAAGGTTTTTTAACTGGAAAACTTATAGAGAAATTGAATTAAAAAAAAATAGATTTTTGCCGATATTTTATGATTACCAAAGCCTCTCATTTCATCGTGTCTCTTTTTACCAAATTGCGTCGTTATGGCAAGCAAAAGTTGGGGATTAGTAATACCATTTTGTTATTGAGTTTTTTTACCGGTGTTTTTGGGGCAACAGCGGCTATCATTATCAAGAACTTGTTGCACTTTACGGCTAATTTTTTAGCCAATGCTTTTCCCCATGCGCAACATAATTATTTCTATTTAGCATTTCCTTTATTTGGGATATTGATTACGATTTTTTACGTAACTCGCAGAATAAAAGATGATCTAAGTCATGGGGTAAGTAAAGTTTTGGGCGCCATAAGTAAAGATAACGGCAAACTGAAACCACACAATATGTATTCTTCCATGGTAGCGAGTTCCATCACGGTGGGTTTCGGGGGGTCGGTCGGTTTGGAGGCACCTATGGTACTTACCGGTTCAGCTATCGGCTCAAATTTGGCGCGCTATTTCAAAATGAGTCCTAAAAACACAGTGCTGTTGTTGGCTTGTGGCTGTACCGCTGCTTTTGCCGCTGTTTTCAAAGCGCCTATTGCTGCGCTCGTATTTGCTATTGAATTGTTAATGATTGACTTTACGGCTGCTACAGTGTTGCCTCTCATGATTGCTGCCGCTTCAGGAATTGTACTCTCTATCCTTTTTATGGGACACAACGTACTTTTCTTCGTATCAGCAAACGCCTTTAATGTAAAAAATGTGCCTTACTACATAATACTTGGCATTTTCACTGCGCTTATTTCACTCTATTTTTTAAGAACTTTACGAACTATTGAACATTGGTTTTCAAAAATGAAGCGCAAATATTTGAAAGGAATTTTGGGCGGACTCTTTTTGGGCGGGTTAATTTTCTTTTTCCCAATGTTTTATGGAGAAGGGTATATTTTTATTAACGACCTCCTCTCTTCCAACGCCCCAGAGTTGATTTTTAAAAATTCACCTCTTTACCCCTTTACCTCTATGCCCTTTCTGTTTTTAGGGTTAATTTTGGCGATTATATTACTGAAAGTGGTTGCTATGTCTATTACTACAGCATCCGGCGGAGTAGGGGGAACCTTTGCGCCGTCGCTGTTTATTGGTGGCTTTTGCGGGTTTTTCGTTTCACACTGCCTAAATCTCTTTTTTGGACTGCAACTGCCTTATTTTCACTTTATTTTAGCAGGAATGGCAGGCATTATGTCGGGCGTAATGCTTACCCCGCTAACGGCAATCTTCCTCACTGCCGAACTCTCTACGGGATATTCCCTACTTATTCCTTTAATGATTACTTCTTCAATATCTTACCTAATTGTTTCTCCTATAGAAAAATATTCGTTGTATGGAAAAAAATTAGCAGAAAAAGGAGAATTGAAAACCCATAATAAAGACCATTTTGCCATGAAAAAAGTGGATTGGCACACCTTAATTGACCACGATATTGCGGTAATTCCCATTCACAGTACGTTGAGAGACTATACCCGTATTATTGCCCAATCTACCCGTAATCTTTTTGTAGTTGTGGACGAGCATCAAAAGTTTGCCGGATTATTGGTTATGGATTTTCACCGTGAAACTATTTTTGACCAAAGTAAATATGACACTCTATTTGTGGAAGAGCTAATGATTGAGCCGGAAGAATTTGTGTTTAAGGATGATTCTACAAAGACGGTAATTGAAAAGTTCAAGCGCACAGGTAACTACAATTTACCCATTATAGGCGCAGACAGAACATACCTCGGATTTCTCTCTCGCGCAAGAGTTTTATCGGCATACCAAGATTTTATTGCAGAGGAGTCGAATAGTTAATGTTTAATGATTAGTTATATCTATGAATCTGTTGAACTTGTATGCAAAAAAAATACATAAAATATGAATAACTCAAAATTCAAAATTCAAAATTCAAAATTAATCTTCTTCTTTCACCTTTTCTCCTTTCTCCCTTTTTATCTCTTCTCCCAATCTCCCATTATAATCCTTCATACTAACGACACTCATAGCTATTTAGAATCCTATAATGAACCCGATTTGGGTAATGTGGGCGGGGTGCTGCGGCGTAACACGTTTATTCAGGAAACGAGAAAACAATATCCTAACACATTAGTTGTTGATGCCGGTGATTTCTCTCAAGGAACACCCTATTTTAATCTCTTTAAAGGATTTCCTGAGATAGAGTTGATGAACGCCATGGGATACGATGTGGTTGCATTGGGGAATCATGAATTTGACAACGGTTCAAAAGTTTTAGCAAAACGTTTAAAACAAGCCGAATTTAAAGTGGTCTGTTCAAACTATCAATTTAAAAACAAACAACTTGCCAAAATAGTAAAACCTTATTATATTATTCATATTGCTGATAAAAAAATTGGGTTTTTCGGATTGTTGTGTGATATAAGGAAAGTGGCATTGCCAAACAATTATCGGGAAACCATATTTTCAGATCCCATTACCGCTGCACAAAAAATGGTGGATATTCTTAAAAACAAAGAGCAATGCGATCTTATTGTTTGCCTTTCTCACTTGGGTATTCAAACAGATTTTGAAGGAGAAATTACAGATAGAGATATTGCAGAAAAAGCTTCCGGTATAGATTTTATTATAGGAGGGCATAACCACTTCCTTTTTGAAGAACCTGTGGTTGTGAATAATACTAAGATTCTACAAGCCAAAAAGAATGGAATATTTGTTGGGAAATTAGTGATTAGTGATTAAAACTCCTTCACACACCGCACACTCAACCCATCATCCTTATTTTTCACAGATTTTTCGATAACGTTACAGTAGTAAGTGATGTAGAAGTAACTTGCCTTGTTGCTTGCAGGGTCGGCATCGCTTGCCCACCAGCCGGCAAAACCGTACAAGTCTTCACATCGTTGGGTTTTGCCGTTGTACCAGCCTGCCGGACGGGCATCAAAACCGTAGTTGTCGGTGCCGGAGCCCGGAGGGTCAAGCCAATAGTTTGTGCTTTGCAATTGCGATGCGGGGAAGGCTTTCAGTAAATCCCATTCTGCCTGTGAGGGCAAATGCCAACCGTCGGGGCAGATGCAATTTGGATTTGGCAGGTCATCCGGATTTTCCATTCCCATCGCTGAATACCAATCATATAGCAACCCGAAAATAGTATCCAACTGTTGAGGACATCCTATGCAAGTATAGGGTTTGGCAAACGGAATCGGTTCTCCTGAACAAGAATAGATTTTTGAATACAGGTTCTCTGTCCAGCATAAACCGGCAAGGGCGGTTACTTTGTAAGTGTTACCCTCCACATCGTCAATAGTGGGCGGACAAGGAGGTCCGAGCAAGATTTTACTTACCTCACTTTCACAAACGCCGTCGTTTACCGACACATAATAATCGTTCTTGGGTGGCTCAAAAGTTACCAAACTGCTTGTAAGAACACCGGTTTTATCGGAATTTAGATAATAGGTATAGGTCATACCCGAAATTAGATCAACCGCTAAAGCAAGGTCAATTTGGTTTCCGGGGAAAACTGAAAGTGGAGATTTTACAATGACCGGAGTAGCCGGTAAGGAATGAACAGAAACGTAAAGAGAGTTTTCCGTAATACATCCATCTTTGCTGTAAGCCCTCACATAATAGTAGCCTTCGGTATAAGCATAATCGGTGGGCAACGGTATCAAATAATCGCTGTCTGCATAAAATTCCAAATAGTCAATTACATACGTTGAGTTTTTGATAAGAGTGTTCAGGTTAACAGAATCGCCATCGCACATTTCGTAGTCGTTTAGATTTAACAGAAACCCGTTGTCTTTCAATATCGTTGCTTTTTCTGCCAATACTTTACATCCGGCATCATCAAAAACGGTAATTTGATAAGTTCCTACAGCAAAATAGGGGAAGAAGATAGGATTAGCATCCACCGGAATAGCATTTTCCCTGTTGTCGTCAAAACTAATGTAGAGAGGTTTTGCACTTGGATTTGATATAGTTATGGTGATCGTTCCATTATTGAAACTGCCGCAAGTAGCGTTGGTGGTTTCAACTTTGGTAATCGAAAAGTTGGATGTAGGGTTATCAATATTTATAGATCGTGATATTTCGCAGCCTGCCGCATCTTTAACTGAAATATATCTTATTCCGGCATTCACCTGAGTTTGTGCGGTGTTGCCCTGCATTGGCATCCAACCATAGCCGCTCACTTTATAATGGTAAGGCGGCGTTCCGCCAGAGACAACGATAGAAACAGTTCCCAATTCCTCGCAATCGGCTGCGGCTATTTGAGAAAGTGTGAGGTTAAGTCCCGATTTTGCCTCTATCGTTACATTCCAAGTGGGAGATTCACAGCCGGATTCATCTTTTACAAAGAAAGTGTAATGTCCGGGGGCAAACGTTTCGGGAAGTAATCCGCTTGTGGGCAACGGTTTGTAGGTTGCTCCGCCATCTGTTGAATATTGGATAACGCCCTCACCGTCATACACCGTCAGTGTTACTTTTCCATCGTTTGAGCCGCAATTGGTAGCATCTTCCACCTCGGCGGTAACTGATAGTTGCGAATCGTGGGGGCGCAACAGTATCGGCTCCGAAACGGCAGCCGGACAATCGCCCAAGTTGTCTTTCACATAGAAAACATACTCGCCCACCGGCAGATCTGCCAGCAGCGCATTTCCGTCTGTTATATCCAAAGGTTGATAGTAATCTTCATTATTAATACTATAACTGTAACTTCCGCTCCCTCCAAAAACATTCAGGGCAACCATCCCGTCGGTGTTGCTGCAAGTGGGCGGATTTTCCAACCAAATAGAGCCCAACCTTATTTGCGGGTAGGTGTTTATCGTAAACTCAATGAAATCTAATGAGGGACAGTTATTATGGTTTTCCTTTGCAGAAACTCTGTAAGTGGTAGTATCCCAAGGGGAAACAAAGAATGGAGCGCCGTTTCCGATAGGAGACCAGGTTGCATCTGCCTCTTTGCGTTCGTAATAGAAAGTGGCGGCATTCCCGTTTTCCTCTTTAAAGAAATGACTTAGTTCTACCGGTGTTCCCTGACAAACGGTGGTGTCGGAATCTGCTGTGTATTCCAAGTTCGGACGGGCGGTAACCTCCACTGTCATCAAGGTGCGGTTCAGCATTTGCCCTGCCAACAATCCGGAGGTGATTTGATAACGTGCTGAAATGGAATAAACCCCCGGCTGTGAAAATACAAACCGTGCCGCATCATCATTGCTTGTGAAAAGCGTTTCTCCTTCCAAAGGAATACGGGTGGGCAGAATGGTAGAGCCACTAATCCTCTCCACAGAGAATTGATAGTTTGCCATCCCTGCCGCTGTGTAATAGACCATTGTATCTCCCTGACAAACTGTTGGGTTGCCGAAAAGGGTAACCAACGGCATCACAATCTCTTCGCAAATGAAGGGACCGGAGCCCAGCGCCAACAACTGTTTTCCATCCATCACAGGAATATCATTCACATCTACCACAATCAATTCATTAGCAGAAACATTGGCAACAATAGGATAGTTGATGGTCTTCATTAATTGATCTCCGGCATCCACAAAACCATTGTTATTCATATCGGCATAGAATTTTATTTCTACATAATCTCCTACATAAAGGTCAGTAAGGGTTCTCATTCTGTATTTTCCGCTCCAAAAATTGCCATCCATTTCGCCAAAATATTCGTTGTTGGAGGTTTCCAAATAGGGCTCAAAATCATACAACTGCACGCTTAGGTCTTGGTAACTGCCCGAAAGTGTTTCATAATACTTACATACTGTGGCATTACACATCAAATTGTCTCCGTGAATGATCTCTACATAAAACCAAAAATCATCACAATCCACATCATCTTCAATTTCAAAAATAATATCAAATTTTACGGTATCCTCATCTGAAAGTGTATGTAATTGGTCGTAGAGCGGGAGTCTGTACATAGCCCCTTCAAGCGGGTCATAAGTAACAAGATTCGGGGTAGTATTATTGTAAAAAACTTGAGACAATCCTTTTCCATTCACAGAGACAAGGCTCATTCCGTAAGGAATATTGAAATAGATTGAATCTTTGTTATAATCAGGTAATGTGGGTGCATCATAATACACATACTCCACCGACCAGGTAACGGTTCGTGAAGCAAGCGAGCCGCCTCCTGAATTTTGGATAACATACTTGTCAAATTCGCTGTTCAACCAGAATTGATTGGGGTGCAAAGCGGTCCAGTCAAGTTGAAACGGATCGGAGGTTTCATACTTTGTATCCAAAGCAAAATTATGACAGGCATCTTTTGCATTTAACGAGAACAGGTAATCGGCGCCGCCATAAAATTCACATTCTGTGGTAACCGTAAAGCGAACCAACAAAGCATCTCCGTTTTCTAAAACTATATCTGAAGGCAAGTTTGCAGTAAACTTCAAACCGGTTTCAATAACGGACACCTCTTCCCAAACTCCACTACTTATCGGGTATTCATATTCCACTTTGATAACTTTGATGTCGGATCCTTTCCAGTCGTTCATTGTAACCGAAATATCGGATATTCCGCCGGTACCTGCATCGGTAACTTTCAAAACATAAGCAGTTTCCACGCAGGGAGTTTGCAAGCCGGTGGGTTGTTCCACCATTTCAAAGGTAGCGTCCGGCGCTTGTGCATCAATGTAAAGGGTGATCGTTTTTTCTACTGCGCCGCAAACAGGAGAGTTCGCAGTAACTTTCAAAATAATCTCTCCGTTGGCTCTATCCTCTGCATTGGGAGTGTAAGTAAATGTTTTCGATGAGAATAGAATATCTCCGGCAATATCGGGCGACAAGCCGGTGGGCGCAGAAAAAGTGGTTCCGGGCAGTTCCTGACGTTCCCAAAAATAGGTCATCCCTGTCAAGTCTGTTCCGGCATTAATGGTGGCATTAATGGTAAAGTAAGATTCACCGCACAAATTGGGGTGCGGAGAGGCTATGCTTAATGTTGGAACAGGATAAACCTCTACTTTTATCTCCTTGCGGGTTTCGGGCAAGTTTTCACAGTAATGCTCTCCTTCTACTGCAATATAACAGATAAATGAATAGTTTGTGGGAAGAACAGGTCCTGTAATATTAAATATACCGGTGGTATTGCTTTGTTCCGGTGTTGTTTCAGTTTGACTTATGTAATAATAGAAAACAGGATTTACTACACCCGGCGCAGTAGCAGTAATGGTAATGTATGTTTCCGTTATGCCGGAACAAACTTTCACATCATCGGCAATAATTTCAATCTCGGTAGCATTCGGCAGTAAGTTTACTTTCAGCGAATCGTCGGTACTGCAACCATACATATTAAAGGCTCTTACATAGTAGTAACCCGCATCGGAAACAATAGTGTTGGTCAATTCATCGGTATAATATCTATCGGAATAGAAATAGATCGTTTCAATAAATTCACTTGTGGGGAGTATCAAATCTTGTAAATCCACTGTTTCATCGGGGCATATAAAAGCCTCTGTTTTATAGATTTTCGCTGAGTCTGGGCAAGTTGCATCCACAATAATAAAGAGCCACGCGCTATCTGTTAATCCGCACGGATTCACAATCTCATAGATTACGCTGTCCATTCCTACAAAAGTGAGGTTGGGCGTATATACAAAATCTCCTGTATAAAATGAGACAAACTCAATTTTACCATTTTTCGGATAATCAATACGATCCACCATTTCTAACGGTTGTCCCCACATATCAAAATCGTTATTAAGCACATTTCCTCCCACCGGCTGACCTCTAAAAGTATAAACCGTATCGTTCTTGGCAATTACCTGTTCGGGGCGAATCTCAATGGGACTGCTGCTCACTGTTGCGGGACAGGCGCTGTTCTCTGCATCCTTGATATAGAGCGTATAATTTCCGGCACCAAGTTCGGAGATAATTCCGGTTGAGGGGAGCGGATAATAGTTCTCCTCATCGTCAATGCTGTACAGATAGTTGCCACTTCCTTTTGAAACTTCAAGTTCTATTGAGCCTTTGTCTGCGCCGCAATCGGAGTTAATTTGAGTAATAGTAACTTCTACCCTATTATTTACAATTACAGTAAAATCAAGAGGAAGAACGGTTTCACATTCTCCAAAAGTGTTGATGGCGGTAACTCTGTATTCGGTAGTTTCATCGGGAGTTACAAAAACCAACCCTTCAAAGTCTTCAAAAAGTTCTGTATAAGAATCATCTGTTTCTTTCTTAAAATATTGATAAGTTACCTCATCAATCTCATTGGTAACGGTGAAGAAGTGGGTCAGTTCCACCTGTTCACCTTGGCAAATGGTGGTGTCGGCATCTTGCGTGTAGCCCAACACCGGACGTTCACTCACTTCTACATTCATCAAAGTCATATTCAGCAGCACATTTTCATCGGGCAACATATATCTGATAGAAACTGCATATTTCCCCGTGGTTTTAAAGATCAAACGCATCTCGTGATCATTAGGAGAGAATATTGAATTTCCTTCCAAGGGGATGCGAATCGGCGCAACGCCACCGTCTGTAGATTGGTAGTTAAAGAGGTAATTCCACATTCCATCGGGGGCATAGAAGAGGGCGGTATCCCCTTCGCACACGGTTTGAGGACCAAAAATAGTAGCAATCGGGAAAATCACATCGTCGCACGTATGCTTGCCGGTGGCGAGACCTATCAACTGTTTTCCATCTTCTGTGTTAATCCACGGAATCTCAATCAGCGGAGAGAGAGAGAGGGTTTGCCCGAAATAGAGATATGCAGTATCTAACGCATTCAAATTTTCGGTAGGAAAAGGGATCATCCCTATTTGAATATCGCCGGCATCAATTATTCCATTATTATTCATATCTGCGTAAAAAACAATCGTAATCTCGTCTCCTGCAAAAATATCTGTTTGTGTAATAGACCTGATAGTTCCGCCCCACATATTGTTTTCCATAATGCCGTGGTAGGTTTCCCCCTCTTCATAAATGGGAACAAAAGAATAGAGATCAACGGTTATTTCCTGATAACTTCCGGTCATAGTTTCGTAGAACGTACAATTTTCAGGCGTTTCTCCCTCTTTTTCACAGGTTAACTCCTCTTCGTGAATAATTTCAATGTAGAACAGATAATTTCCACAATCCACATCTTCATCTGCCATAAATTGCAATTCAAATTTCACGGTATCTTGTGGGGTAAAGTTTTCAAGTCCATCAATGAGAGGAATTTTGTATTCTTTTTCGGTAGGGTCATCATAGCCGGTTTCTATGGGGGTAACCGTTTCATAGAATCCGCTGCCGTCCGTACTTTTCAAACTGTTTTCAATCAAAGTAAAACCGGTAGGGATATTAAAATAGATGGCATCGGTATCGAAATTGGGCGCAGGGTTTCCATCGCTGTCATACACATACTCCACCGACCACGTAATAGTGCGAGATGTTGTATTGCCTCCGCCCTCGTTGGTAATGTGGTAGTTAGAAAATGAACTTGTTAATGAATAGGATGCAATCGCCTCATCTCCAAACATCAGGAAAATATCGCTAACCTCGTTTTTAACAGGCATATTTCTTGACTTACATTCATCTTTTGCATAGAGTTCAAACAGAAAGTCGGCGCCGGCAAAGAACCCGCAATCGGGGGTAACGGTAAAACGCACCAACATAGATTCTCCGGTTTGCAGCACAATCTCATCTTCCTCAGGAATTGCGGCGGAAAAGTACATCATCGCCTTGTTCAACTCCATCTCCTTCCATCTGTCCTCCGGATT
>JAITUN010000192.1 GCA_031286285.1 Bacteroidales bacterium
TTTCCCTTATGAGGAAATATTTGAAAGCCTTAAAGCAATGCATAGAGCAGGACTTGAATCTTGGGACAACATGGAATTTATGGCAAAAATTAGGGCAGCTGATGAGGAGGGGAGAAGAAAGTTAGACGATATAAATATGAGAGATGTATATTCTTTTAAGGATGACCACCTTCAGCGTTTGGAGTCTTATCTAATAATCTCCTATAACGCGACTAATAAAGTACTTGATAGCATAGAAGCAAAAGTAATGAGAAATGGAAGAAGGAACATTAGAAGATGGTGAATAAGAGGTGTTTGAAATAATTCCTAATGATGGAAGTGAAAAACCATTTCACTAAGTCGTTTGAAATCAATTTTACTGGAAAGGAAGCAAAATGAAATATTTTTTGTTATTGTTTTTGATTATTTCATCGGCCTATGTTTCATCGGCCTACGTTTTTTCTGAACATGATTTTTTTAGAGAGAGGAGGCAGGACTCTGAGGCAAATCGAGTTTATAAGTTTTCTTTAAAAAACAGATGCTTGGCTCTCTATAGCGACTGCCATTCTTTACCGTGGAGCCTGTATTTATTACGAAGAGAAAATATAGACTCTGCAACAGCGGTTTCCATGGCTATTAAGGCGACGGAAGAATACTATGGTATTACTGCTACTTACTTTGAAATGATTCCCTTGGCAGCAAGGCTTATGGGTGATAATAAAGAACATTGGATGATATATATCATTCCAAAACGTATACTTAGAAATTTACAACATCAAGATATTTGTGACAGGGAAACAATCCGTCGCTATAATAATGGATCTTTATTTTTCCCAAGAACAAATCAGAGCTCAGACTGGTATTGTCCCAGGCCAATTAGTGTTATAATTTCAAAAGAAAATGGAGAGATTTTATTTGTTGGTGAGTCATTTTGAAAATATCTGATGAAATAAACCGATAAAACAAGGAGTAAATTGTATGCTAAAGAATTTAATAAATATAATGATGTATTTTTGTTATTGATATATGTAATTATACTCAAAAACATTGGAATTTGTTATGAGAAAAATATTATTGTTACTTTTGATTGTTTCAGCCAACATCTCTTTTGCGCAAGATTTTAATGATGATGAGGTTAGGGAACATTATTATCAAATTCTTTTGAAAAAATGGCAGGAGAGCAGAGATTATCAAGAATCGACAAGTTGTGTGAGTTGCATGGGTATTAACGAGGTTTACGATACGCTCATAAATGCACTGAGAAGGTATTACAATATTGATATGAATAGATTGAATAGAACGTATCGTTTAGAGCATTTAGTATGTATGGGAAAAGAGTGTGAGTATGAATTGGCAGCTGTTCGAGGATTGCCTAATGGCGAACAGATTTGGATTTTGTTTTCGGAGAAACTAAAAAAAATCGTATCGATGCATAAAGATAAAATATGGCCGAGACCTCCGCAAATTATATCGCCGAGACCTCCGCAAATTATATCAGTGGAGAATATGCGGAATTCAGAGGCAAATCGTCTTTATGAGCGTTCTTTAAAAAACAGATGTTTGGCTTGCCATAGTGACTGCCAGTCTTTGCCGTGGAGTCTGTATTTGCTACGAAGAGAGAATATAGACTCTGCAACAGCGGTTCCCATGGCTATTAAGGCGGCGGAAGAATACTATGGTATTACTGCTACTTACTTTGAAATGATTCCCTTGGCAGCAAGGCTTATGGGTGATAATAAAGAGCATTGGATGATATATATCGTTCCAAAATATATATATCGTAACTTACAACGTCAAGATACTTGTGACAGAGAAATAACCCGTCGCTATAATAATGGATCATTATTCTTCCCAAGAACAAATCAGAGCTTAGATTGGTATTGTCCCATGCCAATTAGGGTTATAATTTCAAAAGAAAATGGAGAAATTTTATTTATTGGTAGATCATTTTTATAAAAATATCTTGATGAAATAAATAAACAAAACTGGGGGTAGATATATCTCAAAAGCACTTAAAGTTCTAGATGAGGTATAAAATGAAAAAAACATTGGCTAATCCGGGGCGAGACTAGTAAAGTACTTGATAGCATAGAAGCAAAAGTAATGAGAAATGGAAGAAGGAATAATAGAAGATGGTGAATAAGAGGTGTAGATGCAAAATTGCTGTAATCGTCAAAGGCTTATTTTACGAAAGCCGATGATGGTTGCTCTGATAGGGAATATTGTACAGTTACAGAAGTTCTTGATTACTGCTACCATATGCAAGGGAATGTTGATCACAATTGTTTATTTGGGATTTTTAAAAAACATGGACAACAAGTATTTGAAATAAATCCTGATAACGGAAGTGAGAGATTGCTTCTTGGAACTATTTGAAATCAATTTTACTGAAAAGGAGGCATTATGAAAAAAAAAATGTTACTGTTTTTAATTATTTCATCAGTCAATATTTTTTCTGAACCGATTTTTTTTAACGAAATTATGCGGAACTCAGAGGCAAATCTTCTTTATGAATTTTCTTTAAAAAATAGATGTTTGATTCTCTTTAGTGACTATACTAACTGTCACTCCTTACCGTGGAGCCTGTATTTATTACGAAAAGAAAATATAGACTCTGCAACAGCGGTTTCCATAGCCATTAAGGCAGCGGAAGAATATCGTGGTGCTGCTGCCGTTTATTTTGAAATGATTCCCATCGCGGCAAGGCTTATGGG
>JAITUN010000229.1 GCA_031286285.1 Bacteroidales bacterium
TCCCTCTAATGAATAATCTGAAAATGACATCTCTATAGGGTAATTTATTTTTTCTTCCGGTTTTTTGCAGGAGAAAGAGACTCCTGCTATAACCAACAAAAAAACTGCAAAAAATAATATTTTTTTCATAGTAAACTAATTTTTAATAATTTTTTCATCAAACACTTACCTTTTCCCCAAACCTTTTCGGTTTAAACGCTTTGTTAATGAGTGGTGTAAAGGCGTTCATCAGTAGAATTGCGAAAGAGACTCCTTCGGGGTAAGCGCCGAAAGTACGGATGACAATGGTTAAGATTCCGCACCCGGTACCAAACACAATCATTCCCCATGGCGAGGTGGGCGAGGTTACCATATCGGTTGCCATAAAACAGGCGCCTAGCATTAATCCGCCAACAATAATGTGAAAAAAAGGATTTGCGTAACAAGTTGGATCATATAAATATAATGATCCTGAGAGTAAAAAAGCAGATAAGATAAAAGATATTGGAATGTGCCAGGTAATCACTTTTCTAAAAAGAAGGAACGATGCCCCCACTAATAATGCTATGAATGAGATTTCTCCAAACGAACCCCCCATTTGTCCTAAAAGCATTTGTACATAGTTGGGCATTTGTTCCATGAGTTGTTCTACAGGCTTTTCGTTCATTACTCCTTCTTTGAGGATACCCAACGGAGTAGGTCCGGTAACAGCATCCACTCCAAATGACCAAATCGGTTTCGGTGTGGGCCACGTGGTCATCTCTACCGGTCTAGAGATGAGTAGAAATACACGTCCTACCAAAGCGGGATTAAACGGGTTTCGGCCTAATCCACCGAACGCCATTTTGCCGATTCCAATGGCTACAAGAGCACCTAGAACAACCCAATACAAAGGCAAATTAGAAGGGAGGTTAAAGGCTAACAAAAGTCCTGTTATTACAGCCGATCCATCGCCGAAAGTATTTTTTCCTTTGATAAGAAACTTTTGAATAAGATATTCAAATAGCAGACAACTCAAAATGGAAACTACTGTAACTAAGATTGCCGGCAGCCCAAAAAAATAAACAGAAATTAGCAATGCAGGCAACAATGCAACAACAACAGCCCACATAATTTTTTTTACTGATTCACTGCTGTGTATGTGCGGTGAACCTGAAACAAATAGTTGATTATTCATAATTAATGTAAAGATTTGTCTAATTTATTGATGTCTGTTTTACAAACGGCACAAAAATATTATTTTTTAAATATGAAAACTCTACAAATGAACAGCCTTTCCATACGCAGCTGCAGTGGCTTCCATAATTGCTTCTGAGAGTGTAGGGTGGGGGTGTACAGACTGTAAAATTTCTTTACCTGATACTTTCTTATTCATGGCAATTACTGCACCCGAAATCATCTCTGTAACATTGTCTCCAATAAGATGGCATCCGATCCATTCGTTACTATTTTTGTCGAAAATCACTTTTACAATTCCGTCTCTACTTCCTGATGCAGTTGCTTTTCCAGAGGCTGTAAAAGGAAATTTTCCGATTAATACTTCTCTTCCTTGTGTAGTGCATATTTGTTCTGTCAGCCCAACAGAGGCAATTTCAGGAGTAGTGTAAGTGCATCCCGGGATTAGTTTATAGTTAATAGGATGGGGATCTAATCCTGCAATTTTTTCCACGCAAACAATAGCTTCGTGAGATGCTACGTGTGCCAATGCTGGTCCATGAACAATATCCCCAATTGCATAGATTCCTGCGCAATTAGTGCGATAAAAATCGTCAACAATTATTTTACCATTTTCAACTGTTACTCCGTAATCTTCTAATCCAATGTTTTCTATATTTGTGGTTACACCTACAGCAGAAAGGAGGACTTCACAGTCAATTTCGGTAATCTTTTCTTTGGAATCTTTAATAGTAACTTTACAGATTTCGCCTAAAGAATCTACCTTTTCAACAGATGCAGAAGTAATTACTTTAATTCCTTTTTTTCGAAAAGCTCTTCCTAAATGAGTTGAAATTTCTTCATCTTCAACAGGTACTAAATTGGGCATATATTCTACAATAGTAACTTGCGTTCCCATACTTGCGTAGAAATAAGCAAATTCACTTCCAATAGCGCCGGACCCCATCACTACCATAGATTTTGGAAGTTGTTTCAGCGTGAGTGCTTCACGATATCCTATCACTTTTTTACTATCTTGAGGAATGTGTGGTAATTGACGGGAACGAGCACCGGTTGCAAGGATGATGTGATCTGCTGTGTACTCTTCGTTCAACTCTAGCTCTGCCTTCGTAGTTACAACTACTTTCTTATCTTTCTCAATTCTCCCACTCCCCAAAATCACCGTAATTCCATTCTTTTTCAATAAAAACTGCACTCCCTTGCTCATCATTTCCGAAACACCGCGGCTTCTTTCAATTACAGCTTCAAAATTAGGAACGATAGCTCCATCAATTAGAATACCGTAATCTAATGCGTGGTTTGCATAATTAAAAATTTGTGCAGATTTTAGCAGCGCTTTAGTGGGAATACATCCCCAATTGAGGCAGACACCTCCTAATTCTGCACGCTCTATAACAGCAACTTGCATTCCTAACTGACTTGCCCTAATGGCAGCAACATATCCGCCCGGACCACTTCCAATAACAATAAGATCAAAATGATTCATATAATAATGTATAAATTTTCGGCAAAAATATGGATTTGTCTAAATAATCAAAATTAATTTTCTATTTTTGCGGTTCAAAAGTAAGTGATGGCTTCTTTTTTAACATTGTATCATCTAATTGAAAGCAAACTTATTAAGATAAAGCAAGTGGTAGAAGAAAAGGTTGAGGAAAATGAAACTTTAAAAATTGATCTTAATAATGCCTTAGATAAAATTAAACAATTGGAAAAAGAACTTGAATTGACTAATGAAAAAAATACAATTTTAACAATAACAAAAATAGCATTATACAAGGAAGATAAGAAACAAACAGAAAAACAAATCAGCAAGTTAGTGCGGGATATAGACTACTGTATTGAGCTTTTAAATAGAATGCAATGGAAGATGGAATAATAACAATTAATATTACTATTGCGCAGCGTATCGTAGAGTTAAAGATTAGAAATACCTGGGAACGTTACTATAGAGAAGCCGAAAAAAAAATCAATGACAGTTTTTTCAATTTTGCAAAACAATGGTCCTTTAAAGACTATCAAGATATTTTATCGAAGTTACTGATAGATGAAGTCGTGAAAAATATTGAATGTAATGAAAGACTGCAAGAATATGAAGAAGATCTAATTCCAAAAATGATAGAATTAAATGAATTAGCCGATCGAATACACATTGATTAAAGCGTTCTTTGACAATATACATCCCGCTTTTGTTCACACTACGTTTGATAAACTCAATTACAAACATAGAAGTAAAGTTCTTTGGAGTTAGATCCTGCCGTGAAATCACGGACTTTCGACCTGCAGAGGCAACTTCAAAAAATATTAGATAGGAGTTTATAAACCCTATTTTTGAACAAAGCGGGATTTTTTTATAAACCGGAAGTATGAAGTTATAAGCCAAAAGTAAGAAGATAATAAATAATTAAATAATAACAATAAAACTTAAATTAACCAATAATCATTAAACATTAAATCAAATAATATGGATGCACTTTACATTATATTAGGAGTAATTTTCGGACTCGTAGCGGGTCTGTTGGGAGCCTTTACCATTTTGAAATCAACATTAACACAGAAAACCAATGCAATGATGAAAGAAGCTCAGGAAGCATTAAGAAAAGCCAATGAAGATGGGGAACTCCTTAAAAAAGAGAAACTTCTTCAAGCAAAAGAAAAATTCTTACAATTGAAAAGCGAACATGAACAGATGGTGAATGAAAAAAACCAACAATTAGCAACAGGAGAAAACAGAATCAAACAAAAAGAAACAGCTCTAAACCAAAAACTAGAAGAAGTTAACAGAAAAACTCAAGAGAATGCCTCATTAAGAGAGGAATTATCTAAAAAAATTGAAACTAATAAACTTAAACAGTCTGAATTAGATAAACAAACTACGGTTCAGAAAGCAAAATTGGAATCTATTGCAGAACTTACTTCCCAACAAGCTAAAGAACAATTAATAGGTTTGATGCAAGAAGAAGCAAAATCTGATGCATTAGTGCTTGTAAACGAAATCATTAACGAAGCTAAAAGCACAGCAGCAACTGAAGCCAAAAAAATTGTTATCAAGTCTGTTCAGCGTTTGGGAGTTGAAGCTGCTTTAGAAAATGCAGTGTCTGTTTTTAATATTGAAAACGAAGAAATGAAAGGACGAATTATTGGTAGAGAAGGACGTAATATACGTTCTTTAGAAAGTATTTGCGGCGTGGATATTATTATTGATGACTCGCCAGATGCTATTCTAGTCTCCAGCTTTGATCCCATTCGCCGTGAAATTGCACGACAGTCTTTAGCAAAATTAGTTACCGATGGTCGTATTCATCCTGCCCGTATAGAAGAAGTAGTGGCAAAAACAAAGAAAAATATTGAACAAGAGATTGTAGAATTAGGAAAGCGGACTTGTATTGATTTGGGTATCCATAATCTTCCTAATGATTTGATGCGTATCGTTGGAAAAATGCGTTATCGTTCCTCGTATGGTCAGAATTTGTTGCAACACTCTAAGGAAGTTGCAAATTTATGTGCTTTAATGGCAGCAGAGTTAGGCTTGAATCCTAAAATCGCAAAACGTGCAGGATTACTGCACGATATAGGTAAAGTACCTGATGTAGAATCAGATCTCCCACATGCAGTTTTGGGGGCTAAGTTAGCAGAGCAATTTAAAGAACGTCCTGAAATTATCAACGCTATTGGCGCGCATCACGATGAGATGGAGATGGATAATCTATATGCGCCTTTAGTGCAAGTGTGCGACGCTATTTCAGGAGCTCGTCCCGGCGCTCGCCGTGAAGTAATTGAAGCCTACACCAAACGTCTACAAGATTTGGAAAATTTGGCATTAACTTATCCTGGAGTTATTAAAACATTTGCTATTCAAGCAGGGAGAGAACTTCGAGTAATTGTTGGTGCCGAAAAAGTTTCCGACGAACAAGCAACCCAAATCTCGTTCGATCTCTCCAAGAAAATTCAAAATGAGATGACATATCCGGGACAAATTAAAATTACTGTGATTAGAGAAACAAGGTCAGTGAATTTTGCAAGGTAGTATAGATTTGAATTTGTAAAAAAATTAACGGCGGCTTTTCAGCCGCCGTTAAAAATCAATTCCTATTCCTCGTTCTCCTTGCTCCTATCAAAGTAGTGCGTGTGGAGAAGTTCGTGCGACAGGTGTCCGCACGGTTTGCCGAGGTAGTCTTTGTAAATAGCTGTAATAGATGGGTTGAGGTGCGATTGGCGAAGAGTTCTGCTTTCGTCTTCGCTGTACATCGCTTTCAAGCGTTTTATTCTTACATCCGGGTCTTCGCTGCGTGGCTGTCCGCCGCCACAGATACAACCGCTTGGACAACCCATCACTTCAATAAAGTGATACGGGGATTTTCCTGCAAGAATTTGTTCCATCAAGATTTTAGCGCCTTCTAAACCGCTGGTTACTGCTATTTTAACTTCAAAACCTTCGAACATTTTGTATTCAGGAAGCACGTTTTCTAATTTGATAGTAGCCTCTTTAATTTGGTTAAGTCCCACAATAGGAGCTACGTGCAACCCTTCAAAAGGAATCTCTTTACCTGTAAGAATAACATATACTGTTCTAAGAGCCGCTTCCATCACTCCGCCGGTTACTCCGAAAATGTCGGCAGCGCCGGTAGATTG
>JAITUN010000251.1 GCA_031286285.1 Bacteroidales bacterium
AAAAACTGTTTTTTCTTTTCCAAAGATAGATTGGAAAGGTTGCGCAAAACTGCTAAGATAAAGCAGTAAGGTTAAAAATATAAGTAAAAACTTTTTCATAACTATCTATTTTTTTATAATTTTTTCAACATAAACTCCATTCTCTGTAAAAACTTTTACAAAATACAATCCGTTCGGCAAGTGCGCAATATCCAAAACCAATTCCCTTTCTCCTTTCTCCCTTTTGTTTTCTGTTTTCTGCTTTCTGCCATATACATCATAGATCTCAACATTTACAATTAACAATTGAGTATTCTCAATTGTTAAATCGCCGATTGTGGGTTGCGGATAAATGTTAAAAAGTCGGTTAATTTTTTCATTTACTTGTAAAAAACAATCAGAATTATTTCCGCCATATAACATTGAATGATTTTGGCAAATACATCTTAAAAATAAAGGTGTTTCTTGAAGATAAGGGAAATAAAAAGGGGTTAGAAAGCCCTCTCCTCCTAAAGCTCCTAATCCTTCTACCCATTTTAGTGGTTCAACAAAACTATGTCGGTTATTTTCATTGTTATACCAATACTTATCTACAATGTGTGTATTTCTTATCTCTCCATTCTCTAAAGTTATTACGTCTTTGTCTTTCACAACATAAATAAAACATTTTCCATCTGTTTCAGGATAATAAAATGAAACTTGTAAGTCGCCCAAATGTGCAATATTAAAATACGCAAAAACAGGGTAGACTATTGTATCACCTATATCAAGATTAAAATCATAAATAAGGAGTTCTCTAGATTCGTAATCGGAAGTCCATTGAAAAAAAATGTATTTTAAATATAAATAGATTTTTCTATCCTCCTCTCTTATTCCTCCTATATATTTTGGAAAATTTAAATTTCCAAAGTAGATTTTATGATAAATTTTGCCTTCAATACTTTCCAACGCTGTATCAATAGAAAGTACAAAATTGTAAATTTCATCAGCATAGTATTCTTGTCCTGAGCACTGCCACTCAATACCTCCTTTTGGAAATGGAGTATAGGGGACTTGGGCAGAGAGTGGTAATGCGAAAAATATAACAAACAAAAAAGGTAAAAAACTTGTCTTTTTTAAAGTTATTGGAAGCTGTTTTATTAAAGGATAATTATTCATATTTTATATATAAAATTGAGTTATTTATAATAATGTCAATGTATTATCAACAGGCAAAGTTCCGTTTCCGCCCACAAAGACGCCCTCCCACAGTTGGTCGGGGCAGGCGTTGGTAAGGGTGCCGCCGTTAACGATGAGTTTGCCGCCGGGCTCAACGATAATGGAGGATTCTTTGTCGAATTTTACTGTAGAAGTTATGGTTAGCGTGGTATTATTGGGAATTGTAAAAGTACCAATGGCGTGTACATCTGTATTCCATGTAGTATTTTGGGTAATAGTACCATGCACAATGGGTAAGCCACAGTAGCATCGTGCTGCAAGAACGGCGGCGTGGGCATCTACAACTCCATAGCCCATTTCTGTACAATATTTACCATTATTAAATCCCGATACTGTTTGGTAATCATAATTTCCTGCTTTACGGGCAGTGGATTGTATAATACTTGCGACTTTTAACTGTGTAAGATAAGGGTTTATTGACAATATTAATGCTGCAACACCTACTACTTGTGGACAACTAGCTGATGTGCCTCCAAAATGACCTGTATAAGCAGTATAATTAGTCCCTGAATTTGGGAGATATGAACCTATTTGTGGCAATGCTCCACAGTCTGTTCTTTTAACTGGATTATAACCATTGGCATTAGGTATGTCTATTGACCACACATCAAAGGTTTCGGTAGATATTTGACAAGAATATGCTTTATGTGATGGCGCTACAATATCTATAATTTGATTGTATAGACTGTTTAAATTGGATGTAGGACTATAATTAGCCTGCATATCGTTTCTGTCAGATGCTCCAACAGTAAGAACTCCAACTACCTCAACATTTGCAGGAAATTGAATATAACCAGGATTATTGCTTACATGATGAGCCGTATTCCCAGCAGAAAATGCTACTACGCATCCTAGTCCATTCCGTCCATTAGTAATAGCATCAGCAATAGCATTTACTATCACAGGATATAGATTCGGATTATTTGACCTGTAGCCCCAACTATTAGAAATAATATCTGCGCCATTGATTTTTGCAAAAGTAATAGCGTCAGCATAAAAAGATGCTGGATAATAGCCGTATGAAATTCGTACAGGCATAATTTTACAATTCGGCGCAATACCAGCAATCCCTTCGTTATTATGTGAGGCTGCAATCACGCCTGCACAAGCATTTCCGTGATTATTGTCCCCTACTGGTGATGGATCATCTCCGGGAGGCATTACTGTAAAATTACTTCCACATAATCGAATTTGACTGCTATTAGGTAAATCAAAATGATTAAATGAAACCCCTTCGTCTATGACAGAAATGACAATATTGCTACTTCCTTCTGTTATCTTCCAAGCCTCTGTTGCTCTAATATCTGCTCCCGCAGTACAGGAACGACCATTAACAGTTTGTCCTACATTTTGTAAATAATATTGATTGACAAAATAAGGATCCGTGGGAATTATTTGATGTTTTTCTACAGTAGCAATAAAATTTGGATGGCTATATTTAACTAATCCACTTGTTTGATATGCATTGGCGATTTCCAAAATATCGACATTATTAGGAAGTGTGATTAATTGATATAAATCTGTTGTTTTTTTAACTTTAGATGAATATTTTTGGTGTAATTCATCTATTTGTTTCTGTGAAACATCTTTTTGAAAACTCATAATGACTTCATCTGTGATACCCATTTCCATTCCATCAATGGTCGCATATATTGTTTGCACAGACTTTACACCTCTTATTTTAAGCATATCCATTCTTAAAGTTTCTTTTTGTGGAAAATCTACAAAAAAAATACAAATACTATCATTCTCCCATTCTATATTTGCCGAATTAATCAAGGTTTTTACATCCGCTGCATAATTTCTTTGAAAACAAATAATCATTTTATTTTTCACTTCGTTGAGAAATATTTTTTCTCCAAAAGCATAATAATATCTTTCTTGCAATTGAGGCACTTCTTGTGATTGAGTATAACTAATTGACAGCAAAAAAACAATCACTACTAACAAACTTGACTTTTTCATGACTTATTAATTTTAGAAATTGAAGAAATAACTACATACAAAGGTTCAAAAAAGTAGATCTGAGGACGGTTAGTAGGAGCAACACAAAATGCCTCTTGTAATTCTTCATTTGTCATGGGCACAAAAGTCATTTTTACCTTGTATGCAAACCTATATTCTTGTGGAAAGAAATTGAACCCGAAAATATTACAACAAGGCATTATATCTATAGGGAAAGAAAAAAGATTATCAGGTAAAAATGCTGCAACAGTGTCTTTTAAATTTTCTGAAATGAACACATATACTCCTTTTGCTTTGGCAGTTTCTCCTAGTATTTCCACGCCACAATTTACATCATATCCTACAATGTAAAAAGCAGAGACATCTTGATATATGATATGCAAATTTATACTTTCAATTTCTTTATCTATTTTTTCAATCTTAAACGCCATACTCCATAACTCATTATCAGGAGTGTTATTTGTTGTTATTTCAATATTCAATTCATAGTTGTTAACTGAAGTTTGTTGAAAACTTTTTGTCATCAATGCTGTAATATTACTATTGGCTTTTCCGCTTGCCAACAGCAGCGTTTGTTTTGAAAA
>JAITUN010000031.1 GCA_031286285.1 Bacteroidales bacterium
GTGGACTATTTTACCATACACGCGGGACTGCTGAAAGCGCACGTTCCTTTGGCGATGAAGCGTTTAACGGGTATCGTTTCACGCGGCGGCAGCATCATGTCGAAATGGATGCAAATACATAATTCGGAAAATTTTCTCTTTACCCACTTCGACGAGATATGTGAAATTTTGGCAGCTTACGATGTGGCTGTCTCTTTGGGAGACGGACTGCGTCCGGGTTCCATACACGACGCCAACGACGCCGCACAGTTTGCCGAACTTGATGCGCTCGGAATACTTACCCAAAAGGCTTGGAAACATCATGTACAAGTCATCATCGAAGGTCCCGGACATGTACCTCTGCATAAAATCAAAGAAAACATGGAACGTCAAATCGCATCTTGCCACGGCGCCCCGTTTTATACTTTAGGTCCGTTGACTATGGACATCGCCCCCGGCTACGACCACCTCACCTCCGCCATCGGAGCAGCACAAATTGCGTGGCTCGGAACCGCCATGATTTGCTACGTTACGCCAAAAGAACATTTGGGACTTCCCAATAAAGAAGATGTCCGCAACGGCATCATCGCCTACAAAATCGCCGCCCATGCCGCCGACTTAGCAAAAGAACATCCGGGAGCTGCCATCCGCGACAATGCCCTGAGTAAGGCACGCTTTGAATTTCGATGGAAAGACCAGTTTAACCTTTCCCTCGACCCTGAACGTGCATTGGAATACTATACAGCCGGCTCAAAATCCGACGAAGAATATTGTACCATGTGCGGACCTAATTTCTGCGCTATGAGGTTGTCGAAACAATTATGAGTTGTGAATAACTGAGTAACTGAAAAAATCAATAATTCAATTAATCACCATTCATAATTGAATAAGTTGTATCTTTGCCCTTGTATTTATAAGCGAAAGTGATGAACACACAAATTCTTGAAAATATTCGCACATTGAAACGTCAAATATTGCCCAACGACCGTATGATTTTGTTCGGTTCGCAGGCACGTGGCGATGCTCGAGCAGATTCGGATTGGGATTTACTGATGCTGTTGAATAAAGAGAAAAGGGAATTTGAAGACGAAGATAATTATTCCTATCCCTTTACAGAATTAGGATGGAATTATGGCGTAGCAATAAATCCAATATTATATACAAAAAAACAGTGGAAACAAGGAAAAATTTTCCCTTTTTATAAAAATGTAATGCGTGAGGGAATAGAAATAAAATAGCTGTAGTAATGAGATTAAAGGATACAGAGAGAAAAGAGGTCGTAAAATATAGGTTAGAGAAAGCAAGAGAAACGCTTGCCGAAATACCTGTTCTGTTTGAAAATAAACTTTACAGAACAGCTGCTAATAGATTGTATTATGCTTGTTTCTATGCAGCAACAGCATTACTTATCAAAGATGGTTATGAAGCCCATACACACAGTGGTGTAAAAACGTTGCTGGGACTACATTATATTAATGAAAATAAATTAGCAGTATCATTGGGTAAAACATATAACCATTTATTTAATATGCGTCAAAAAGGCGATTACTTCGATTTGATTACAGTTAATGAATCCGATATTATTCCTCTTTTTGAACCCGCCGAAAATTTTATCGCTGAAATAGAAAAATTGATTAATGAAAATATAACGTAAATGATTTAAAATGTATGAATTATGAAAAAAAACATTCTACTTTTGGTATTAATTATGCTGTTCAGTGTAGCAAGCGCATTGGCGCAAGGCGGAACGACGGGACCGCTTACATGGAAACTAACTGGCGCCGCGCCGAATATGACCCTTACCATTAGCGGTGAAGGAGCGATGCCGGACTATTGGAGTGAGCCTAATTATGATGATCCGCCGTGGCATGAACATAGTGAATCTATTTATACCATTGTTATAGAAACCGGTGTTACAAGTATTGGAAAACATGCTTTTTACGATTGTGAGCGTTTACCTTCAATTACCATCCCTAATGGTGTAGCAAGTATTGGAAATTATGCTTTTTACGATTGTTGGAGCCTGACTTCAATCATCATTCCAAACAGCGTAACAAGTATTGGTCTGTGGGTTTTTCCTCATTGTATAAATCTGAATTCGATTACAAATCTTAATCTTGTGCCCGTTGTCATAGATTTCACTGTTTTCTTATTTGTAAATACAAGTGCATGTACATTAAAAGTGCCAATAGCTTCTGTTTCAGCATATAAAAACACTAATATATGGAAGGATTTTAATATAGTAGGCATTTGCTTGATTAATGTAAGTGCAAATAATGACGAATACGGAACGGTAACCGGCGATGGAATTTATGAAGAAAACAAGACAGCTACCGTAAAAGCCACCGCCAACAGCGACTATAAATTCGTAAATTGGACAAAAGATGGAGAGGTTGTTTCAACGAATAATCTGTACAGTTTTACTGTAGCGGAAGATGTGGAACTGGTTGCCAATTTTAAGGAAGCAGAAACTTATTTGATTAGTGTAAGCGTTAATAATGAAGAATATGGGACAGCAACCGGCGGTAAAATTTACGAAGAAAATACTACAGCAACAGTAAAAGCTACCGCCCACAGCGGCTATAAGTTTGTAAATTGGACAAGGGGCGGTGCAGTTGTTTCAACGAATAATCCATACAGTTTCACCGTAACCGAAGATGTGGAATTGGTTGCCAATTTTGAGGAAGGAGTTGGTATCGTAGAGACGGATAATTATCCGTCTCTACGAGTATATCCCAATCCGACAAATGGACAATTGATAATTGACAATGGACAATTGACAATTGAGAATGTTGAAATTTTTGATGTGATGGGTAAATTGGTATCCATCGTAGAGACGCACGGCCGTGCGTCTCTACAACCCACAACACAACCCACGACGTCCACCTTAAACATCTCAAATTTGCCCGCCGGTATCTATTTCATCCGCATCCAAATATCCTCCCCTTCGGGGGGGCTTGGGGGGGCTGGAATGATAACAAGGAAGATAATTAAAATATAATATCCATATTTACGCATTCTAACACGACCAAGAATGAAAAAACTCTTTTTAACAGCCGGATTTGTGTGTGTGTTCTGTAGCAGCGTCTTCGCTATTCCGAATTTTTATCTGATTACTATCGGGGAGACGAAAGAGCCTTACGCCATGTACGGGCATACGGCGGTACGGATTGCAGACACCTCTTTGAAGATGGATTTTATTGTAGATTGGGGCGTATTCAACTTCAACCAGCCGAATTTCTATCTTAACTTTGCTAAAGGAAACATGATATATACCACTGATACTGACCCGTTTCAAGGTTTTCTTTATTACAATCAACGTTCCGGCAAGGGGGCGGTCATGGAGGAGATTTTACTGAATGACCAACAAAAAGA
>JAITUN010000032.1 GCA_031286285.1 Bacteroidales bacterium
TAACTTCTCGAATATGAACAGACATAAAAACAATATTAATCTGCAAAAGTAAATAAAAATACGTTATTTTTGCGCAATAAAATTTTTCTATGTTACGTGCAATAAAAATAACTCCACAAAGCATCATTATAGCGTTAATGATTATTTTTGCTGTTGTTACATCTGCCATATTTGCAAGGAGCGGCGGTGATTTTGATACTTTTCTTGACATTGCAAGTGAATTAAAACAGGGGAAAAATATTTATGCATCCGGCGCTTATTACTGTGTGTTTTTCTTTTTGTTATTGATGCCTTTCAGCGCTTATTTTTTCCTGACGAAATTTTTATGGCTGCTGCTTTCTTATTTTTTATTGTATCGGATATGGGTATTGATAAAAGAATACTTTGATATGACAAAGTTTACGAAAAAACAACATCTATTTTGGACAATATTGGTATTGCTTTATTCCATACAATTTATCATTTACAATATCCACATGCTTCAGATTACCATTTTCTTATTGTGGGGATGTTTGGAGTCGTTAAGGTTAATTCAAAATAAAAAAGAAATATGGGGCGGCATGTTGTTGGCAACGCTTGTTATTGTTAAAATGATGCCTCTGTTGCTGCTGCCTTATCTTTTCTACAGAGGATACTTCAAGTCTATCATCGCTTTCGTCCTGTTTTTTGTGGTTTTGTTGTTTGTCCCCGCCTTGTTTATAGTCATGGAGTATAACAATTTTTTACTTACCGAATGGTGGAATGTCGTTTGGAATGCCATTAATCCGACAAATTCGGAATCTCTGTATGAAATAGGATCAACGGAGACTCACAGTTTGACATCTTTACTTCCCGTTTATTTAATGCCAACAGAAGCCGTGATACCCTATAAACGCAATATCGCATTCCTTCAACCGGAAACTGTGGTGATGATTATCAACCTTGTCCGATTTTTTCTTTTGACGGTATCATTGTTTTTTCTTCGCTCACTTCCATTCAAAAAAGAGAATAATAAACTGAAAATGTTTTGGGAAATGTCATATTTTTTGATGTTGATACCCTTGTTGTTGCCTCATCAGCAGAAATATGCGTTTTTGTTTGTAATTCCGATGCTCGCTTATATTTTCTTCTTTTTTATTTCAACATGGAAAATGAAAAAAAACACAGTATTTTGGATTTGTCTGATTTGCTTTATCATCCCAAGTCTCATGTTTTCTCCACTGTACGGATCAGATGTTATCGGAAGGTTTTTATTCGATTATCTTCAACATTATAGGATGTTGACAATTGCTGCGTTGTTTTTTATTCCGATTGCCTTGTATTGCAATCCACGAAAAATTTGTTGAGGCAAGTCTATACTTAGTGTTGAATATTTCTGATCTTAACCCAGAAAAGTTCAACCTTTAAAGTGCTTTGTATAGATGCTGTTTCATCGTTCTCAAAACGTACCCACATTTCAATTTGGTATACTCCAGTGGGTAAAGTTTTGCTCCATTGCAACTGATCTTGTGCGGGAATCTCTTCTACTCCGTCAATATACCATTTCAAACTGCCGGGATTTGGGTTTATTCCTTCTATTTCGGCGCGGAAATTCACCACATCTTTGGTGCAAATAGTTGTATTCGGTAAATTTTCATAATAAACATCATTGGCATAAAACCCCGCATTTGAACCACAGGTCTCAATCTTCAAAATACCTGTTTTAGAAACAGTCTCGTCGGTTTCATAGCGAACCCACATGGTGATTTCATACTCTCCGGTGGCAAAAGTTTTGCTCCATTCCAATTGATCTCGCGCAGAAGTCTCTTCTACCCCGTCAATAAACCACTTTAAACTCTCCGGATCGGGATGCAGTCCCTCTATTTCGGCGCGAAACAGTACCTCATTTTCACAAAAAGGATTTTCTTCCAAATCCTGAAAATGAATATCATTGGCATAAAACGCCGCATCCAAATCACGCATGGCGGAACCGGCAAGATAATAATAGGATTCTACGGGACCGACGCCGTAACACATAACAATAAGACCTGCAGCGTTGGTAAAGTAGTATGAGGCATCGGGATTGGTCAATGGCATGTTGTAAAATGACATGTCTGCATCGTTATTGTCATACCAACTGCCGCCGCTTAAAGGCACAGATGGCGCCCCGCCAATAGAAACCCTAGTATCGTTTTTTGTCAGAGTTTTGGTAACTATTAAGCCATAATGTGCATTTAACAGAGTAACCCCGGCAGGTATAAAGGGTGCAATCAGCGCATTGGGAATGGACTGTTCTATTGCCGGAAGCCATGCCTGAGCAGGGTCAGAAATGCTCATACCATTATATCCACTTCCTGTAAGATAAGTACAAACTCCAACCCGTTTGTCGGCTTTAATATAGCAACCGTTATTACCGAGAGTTACTTCTAATTCAACAAATTGACCGGCTTGGAGATTGGTAAAACTCATTTGTGAACCCGCAGCAGATTTTATTTCTCCTCCTGTTTGTATAATATTGGTGCCGTTTTCCGAAGCCACAATACGTACTCTATCTACAGTAAGAGACGAAACCGGCACAAAGAAATTTTTACCCCAAGTATTCACAGGAGCCAACTGTTGCATTAAGCAGTCCATAGCGGTAAAATCAAAAGGGATAAGGGTTCCTCGATTGAGTGCAAAAAAAGCAACGGGATTGTTCGTTGTTATATGTGCGCCGGTCATATCGGTAGTGGAAGTTCGATAATAAATCTCTCCTGTCTGAAGTGTTGCTACCGGGGATGAAGATCCATCATGATATATATTGGTATCATCTTCTATTGCTACAACTGCATATGCATCCCACACACCAGCAGTATATGATATTTGATAATATTCTGTACCCAAGGCTGTTACAGGAAAAACATTGGTAGCATCTGTGCTAGCAGAAACTTGATTTAAGACATATACTGTAATAGGATAATCACTGGTGATACGAACACTTTTAGCAGTTATTCCATTAGATGTATTATATACCGCTTCTTTTTGTTCAGAGGTCAGATTGATGGTTTTTACTTCTTGAGGGGTCAGAAAATATGGATATGTAACGCCTCCTAATTCGGTGAATTGTATGTAAACTGTGTTAGGCGTACTCCCGTTTACAATGCGTATTTGCAAATCAATAGCAATTAAAGGGAATGGTGAGTTTGTTCCAAAAGTAAGCCAAAAATCGGT
>JAITUN010000042.1 GCA_031286285.1 Bacteroidales bacterium
GCAATTTTAATGTTTGCATTCAAAAAAGTGAGTTCGTCGTTGATGATACTGCAATAGATTTGCTCTGTTTTTATCTTTTCGGATAATTCGTCTATCTTTTTTTCCAAATTATCCAAAGATTCGTCTTTTTTCTTTTCACTCTGATAGTTCAGTTGAAAATTTACCGACAACACAATAGCGTTTTGATCCACTTTTACCTGAACGCTTTTTTCATCCAAATAAGGCGTTAACTTGTTGAATTTTAACACGGTATTTCCTTTTTCAAGCGCTACGGATTGCGTTTTTGTGATGCGACAACCTTCCGAAAAAACCATGACCTCTTTTACAGTTGATTCCACTGTTTTTTCTACGCTGTTTTGTGCAAATATCGGCATACAAAACAGTGATAATAAAGCTAATAACAAAATGTTCCTTCTCATAAAAATATATTTTTAAACGTTAATCTCCAAAACAAATACCCAGTCCGCGCGCCGTTTCCAGCACATCGCTGTCCATCGTTACAAAATTGGGCGTAGCAATAGCTTCCGCAAGCGGGACAGAGACCACATTGGGATGATGATAAGCCACCATCTGCCCGAATTTTCCTTCTTTTACCAACTCAAAAGCCTTCACGCCGTATTGCGATGCAAGAACACGGTCGTAAGCAATGGGAATACCGCCTCGTTGCAGGTGTCCCAAGATGGTTTCACGTACTTCGTGGTGGCATCCTATCTGTTTTAACTCGTCGCTCAATCGCGCTGAAGCCCCATGCAAACGAAGATCCCGATAGCCGATTTCGTCACTGACGGTTCCTACGACATCTCCGCCTTGCGGTTTAGCGCCTTCAGCAATGACAATAATACAAAATCCACGGTCAAACACAAAACGCTGTTCGATAGCCTTTTTTACCTGTTTGATGTCGTATGGAATTTCGGGAATCAAACAAATGTCAGCTCCCCCCGCAATAGCCGAATGTAAGGCAATCCATCCCGCATTGCGTCCCATGACTTCGGTAATAAAGACGCGGTTATGGCTTTGAGCCGTTGTTACCAACTTGTCAATGGCTTCGGTTACCACCTCCACCGCCGTTTGAAAACCGAAAGTAACATCGGTACACGACAGGTCATTGTCAATGGTTTTCGGTACCCCGACAATGTTAAGTCCCTTTTCAAACAGTTGTTGCGAATAGCGTTGCGAGCCATCGCCGCCGATGTTGATGACGGCGTCAACGCTCATATACGACAGTCGGCGAATCATCTCGTCGGAACGGTCTGCCGTTGTCCATGTCCCGTCGGGCAGACGAAAGGGCCAATTAAACGGACCGCCTTTGTTGGTGGTTTCCAAAATGGTACCGCCGCGATAATGAATTCCCGCAACGGTTTTTTCATCTAAACGAATCACCTCTTGCGGCTCCCATAAAATTCCGTTAAATCCTTGTATGCTACCCAGCACCTCCCAATTTTCCTCTTGAGAAGCGCGCTTGACAATGGCTCTAATCACCGCATTTAAACCCGGACAATCACCGCCTCCGGTGGCTATTAATACTCTTTTCATCAAATATGGTTTTGAATTTTATTGTTGGTGCAACCGTGTTGCAAAAAATAAGCCCTTGAATAAAAGAAAACAACCAAATAACTCAAGGGCAAATTTTTCAGACTGTGTTATTCCTATTTTACAAACTTAAACGTTTTTCCGGTTTCTAATCGCAGGATATAGATTCCTTTGTTGAGTGATGCGGTAGAAATATCAGGAGTGGCAGACCCTGTTTGTATCAATTGACCGACTACATTATAAATCTGATAGTTGGTGTTTACGGGAATATCTTTTACCGTAATACGGTCGTGAAAAGTAATGATTTCGCTTTCATCTTCTGCAGACGCCAATTTGGGAGTAGGTTCTTTACCCTCGAAGCTGCAATCAATAGCCTCCATATCTCCTGAAAATGAAAAAGAACTAGAAGGAATAAATGGCGTATTAGCCGACGATAAATAAAACGGGTCCCATGGAATATGACCCATTTCGGGATCATCACTATAATAACGGTCATCACACTCATAAGAAGTTGTTAGAGGAGTACCAAACAGTGCGCCCATTTCATCAGCGCTTCGGAAAGATCCTCCTGTATATTCCTTTCCGGATTGATTATATCTTATTTTATAATGTTCATAGAAGTCATTATCGGGTACATAATAATAATCATTATTACTCATAGGAAAGTTAGGTAATACCGGCACATATCCATGCCAAGCCACAGCATGTAGTACAGAAGCATCTAAATTTACTTTAAAACCAGCCACAGAGATACGAGAATTAGCAGCAGTTAATCGAATGATGCCAATATCTTGAACAAAATACATAGCAGTGTTTGGATAATTAAAGTGATACGCACGTACCGGAGTACCGAAAGAAATAGGGTAAGTAACAGGATTCAGGGTTACTGTGTTATGATATGAAGACGCCAATACTATGGCATTGCTTGTCAAAGGTTCATCACTTACCACACAGTGGGAAAACGGATCTGTTATCTGCTCCCACATATAATTACCGGTTATAGTAAATGGCGCATTTAACGTAGTAAATCCTATATGAGTGCGATCAGGATGTCTTCCCGAAGCAATAAAACGCAAATTTTCGGTTGTACCTCTTTTTTGAATAATTTTGTGATATTCCCACTTTGTGGTTGTAACGTGAAAATTCGTAGGCAGCAAAGTAAGTCTATCTACGGAGGCAATAACTCCATAACCACCTGTTGTGCCGCACAGGTAATAATTATACGGAAGAATGGGAGTTGAAGCGTCCGGATTAGGAATACAAACAGAATAAAACATGTCGGCATTGGGATATTCATGAAACAACATGGTATTAAAAACTCCGTCAATAACTGCTACAAAGGCATGGGTACCTAAAGCAGACCGTCGGGATCCACAAAGCACATAAGACTCGTTACTCCTGTCGTAATGGAAATCTCTTACTTCTACATCATTAGGGGCATCAGGAACAGACGATACAATGGGAAAAATGTGAACTGATGATGAATTTGCTTGAACAATAACAATAGTGTTTTTTCCGATACCGAGCGCATAAATTGAATGCGTAGATGCAGCTGCGATAGGCTCATCATCATTAAATGTCAATGTGTAATTTTTCAAATCATCAAAAAGATTATTAGGAATAGAAACTCCTCTAATCATATATCCCGCTTGTGCGGTACAAAAAATGCTTAAAATAAGCGTTAAAACAAAAATTTTTTTCATAAGATTTTAAATTTATAATTAATAATTAATTTTATTGCTGCAAAGATAAACCTTTTTTGTTTACCTTTGCAAAAAATAAAAGAATTATGAAAAGAATTTTCATCAGTTTTATAGCCATATTTTTATTGGGCATAGCTTCCATTGGAGCGCAAACCACTGAAGGAACGGAGTTTTGGGTAACATTTGGCCAAAATTTCTCCCTCACTCCTTTAGGGTATGACTTTCAGATTCGCATTGTAAGTAGCCATGCATCAACCGAAGGGACCATCTATTTTACTAACTTAAACGAGTCGAAAACTTTCAGTGTGGGCGCTCATGAAGTATATACCTACACTCTTACCAATGATCAAAAATTAGCGGTATATAATATCACCATGGGAATCACCGATTATAGCGTACATATTACCAGCAATAAGCCTGTTGCAGTATATGTACTATGCACTACAGGTTTTTTAGGCGAAGCCACCAATATTTTACCTGTAACTGCATTGGATACTGCATATTATCAAATATCATATTCTCCTTTCGCACCTATCGCTTATAATGATGCTTACGCAGTTGTAGCTACTGAGAACAATACAAACATATATCACAATGGAACAATACTTCCCGGAATGCCGATTCATGCGGGGCAATTGTATTACAGAACTTTAAACAGTGATATGACCGGCTCTTACATCACTGCCAACCATCCTGTGGCTTTTTTTGCACTTAATCAATTTGCGGCTATTCCATTTGATAACAATGACGCCCGTAGTGGTTTAATGCAACAATTGGCGCCGGTAAGTACATGGGGTAAAAACTTTTTTGTTCCGGTTTCGCATATAACATCCGATAGAGTGCGTATTGTGGCGTCTCAAAACAATACCAATATTAAAACCTTAACAGGAGGCGTTATGCAAACCGACGTACCGGGGGCGCAAACTACCCTTACTAATTTACAGAAAGGAGAGTTTGTTGAGTTGAAAATATCCGAAACAGGTTGTTATATTGAAGCCAACAAATCGGTAGGCGTATGCTCCTATCTAACAAGTGAGTTTCTATCCATCTCTTCTCCTGCACAATGTTGGATACCTGCCTTAGAACAAAAAGTTTCTTATACACTGATTGCTCCTTTTATACCTAATTTCCCAACTAGCCTGAACACACATCATGCTTTGGTATGCACGCCCACAGCCACAAAAGATAATACTACAGTTTCTGTAGGCGACGCTCCGCCCACAGCGCTAACGGGCGGCAGTTGGATTGAGAATGTCGCAGCGCAAATGTCGTTCTATACCATGCCATTAACTAACGAAACTGCAGCATACACTTTTAGCAATCAGAAAGGGCTTATCATTTTATGCTACGGAGGCGGTTTTAATGCATCCTATTACTACCTTGCGGGTTCTGCCATGCGCGATTTGGATGCGGCGTTTTATGCCAATGATGTTCATTTTCAGGATTTGGAAGAAAATCCTTTTTGTGAACATGAGGTTCTATTTCGCGCCGAAATAGATGGGCTGCATCCCGATCCGGAGAGTTTAAAGTGGTTTATTGACGGAGTAGAAGAGATTCCCGCAAGAGATCAATTGGAATGGAGCAAAACTTTTGCCACCGGAGAGTATGAAATCACAATGTGGGTTCGCTATGAAACCAACGAAACTGTTTCTAAAACAGGCATTCTGAAGATTGAGTCGTGTGGGACAAGTACGGGGTTTTATGCCAATGATGTTTATTATGAAGATTTACCGAATACAACTATCTGCACCAAAAATGTGGTGAATTTTCGCGCCGAAATAGAGGGAATAAACCCAAATCCCGGCAGTTTGAAATGGTATATTGACGGAGTAGAAGAGATTCCCGCGCAAGATCAGTTGCAATGGAGCAAGGAACTGCCTACCGGAACTTATAACATTAAAATGTGGGTACTATTTGAAAACAATCAAGATATAATAATCGAAAGCACTTTAAAGGTTGAACTTTTCTGGGTTAAGATCAGAAATATTCAACACTGAAATAATTACTTTCATTTTTTTGCAAATCTTTTTGCTATGTCCTCGTAAATGCCTTCTAATAATTCATCTTTGGAGATGGCTCTGCGGAAATCATCGTCAGGCTGTAAGGTAATTTGTTTATCAATCATATCAACAGGATTACATATCAGATGAAACATATATTTATCGTTTTTGATTCAAACATCCTCACCCACAGCCATGTCAAAATATTTTTTCTGATTGGTATTAAACTCCTTTGTACTTACTACTGTCATGCTTTATATATATTTTAAATTACGGCACAAAGATACTACATATATTTTTATGTTTTACTATTTTTTCAAAACCAAAAAATCGTATTTTTGTAGAACTTTTTTTTACGCAAATAATGTTTAAAAAATCTATTACTAAAGAAGAACTTGACGAGACTCCTGCCGGTCATTACGAAGGAAAAATTGTTGTGATTGAGCATCGAAATAGCATTGCCGAAGCGATGAAAACCATCCGGCAATGCCCTATTTGCGGCTTTGATACGGAATCGTTGCCAAGCTTCAAGAAGGGAGAAAGTCATGGCGTCGCCTTGTTGCAGATTGCTGTCGAAAATGTTGTTTTTTTAATCCGTCTCAATAAAACCGGCATCACATCCGACATTGTACGATTTTTTCAAGACCCCGAAATATG
>JAITUN010000051.1 GCA_031286285.1 Bacteroidales bacterium
GGCCATCAATCATTTGGAAGTGAACTCTAATTGAACTATTCGTCCAAAAGCGGTTCGATTTTTTCCCATAACCAATATCCATCATCGTTTTCTTTGTTTTCTTTATTAATTTCCATAGCGATAGCTGCTTCCCTTATATATTTAGAGGCAACTTTAGAAAATTTAATATTTTTATCCACAAAAAAATAACTTAACGATTGCAACGCTAATAAATACTCACTATGATTTACGTATTCAATAATCTCATCAACATCTTCTGAAGGTAATGTTGACCTACATTCTTTCAGAGCCAGCTGAAGACAGTTTTCTAGAAAATCAAATAAAGCCCATTTTTCTTTTTTTTCATATCTTCTCTATACTCCTTCGTCAACCCATCATCCGCCATTTCAAGAAACAAACTCGAACTATTCTACTCAAAAATCTCCCGCAGTTCTTTATTGCTTAGCTTGCCGATCCAATTTTCTCCGCTTGCTACCGTCATTTTAGCGAGATGTTTTTTCCTTTGAATCATTTCGTCGATGCGCTCTTCAAACGTACTTTTACAAATCATGCGATGCACCATCACATTCTTTTTTTGCCCTATACGATACGCACGGTCGGTAGCTTGGCTTTCAACCGCCGGGTTCCACCACAAGTCATAGTGAATTACATGAGAAGCCGCGGTAAGATTCAAACCGGTTCCTGCCGCCTTTAAGGAGAGTATGAAAATTTTATCGGCACGGTTTTGCTGAAAACGCCGAACCATTTCTTCGCGCTGTTTTATGCTGCAGCCGCCATGATAAAATAGCGGTTTTTCGCCAAAACGCTCTGCGATAAAATGTTCCAGCAATGTCCCCATTTCTTTGAATTGAGTAAATATCAAAACCTTTTCGTTGTTTTCCATAATACCGTCGAGCAATTCAAAAAGTAATTCTGTTTTGCCGGAATGCGAAGCGTTCTTTTTACCATCTTTTAAAAACTGAGTAGGATGATTGCAAATTTGTTTTAACGCAAGAATCATCTGCAATATCAAACCTTGCCTCTTAAATAGCGACTTTGAATCGTCACCGCAAAATTCAATTTGTTCCATCGCCGCAGTCATTGTTTCCGCGTAGAGGGCGGCCTGCTGTTTGGTTAAGCTGGTAAATTGATTCTGCTCTATTTTGTCCGGCAAATCGGAGATAATACTTTTATCGGTTTTCATGCGGCGCATCATAAACGGTGAGGTAATTCTGCGAAATTTTTTCGCGACCAGCTCATCATTGAACAGTTGGATCGGTGTCGCGAAATCATCTTTGAACATTTGTACACTTCCTAAATAACCCTTGTTAGTAAAATCCATAATGGACCAAAATTCCGTCAAACGATTTTCTACGGGGGTTCCGCTCATGGCGACGCGAATATTTGTCGGGATGCTCTTAACGGCCTTAGTCTGTGCGATCTCGTGATTTTTAATATTTTGGGCTTCGTCAATAATTAAAATTTGCCATTTGCGCTTTTTTAGCAATTCGGAATCACTGCGCAAAACACCATAAGTTGTTAGCATAATGTCGGATTTGAATTCTTGCATGTCACGATGTTGCCCGTGAAAAATATGAACGCTAAGGGTCGGAGCAAACTTTTCTATTTCAAATTTCCAGTTGGTTAGCAAGCCGGTAGGAACAACAACAAGCGCTCGTTGGTTTTTATTTAAAACACCCTCCTCTTTGTACTTTAATAAAAGAGAAATCACTTGCAACGTTTTTCCAAGCCCCATATCGTCTGCGATAATGCTTCCAAAACCAATGCGGCTATTGCGATACATCCAGGAATATCCGCGTTCCTGATATGGGCGCAACGTTGCATTTAAATTTGAAGGTAAAGGAATGTTTTTGTCCGAAGTAAACTCTCTGATTAAATCACGGACTTCGTCCGTGAGTAGCACAGGAGCGCCTTCGTATTCTTCGGCAAGGGCCGCTTGCAATAATTGAAACGGAGACAGTTTTTTATCAGAACTGAGCTTCCTGTGAATCTTTTCAAGCTCTTGCTCATTTACATAAAAATACTGCTCCTTAAACTTAAATAAATGCGAAGCGGTTTTTAACAGTTTTGTAAATTCTTCAGGCGAAATCACATTTTTACCCAAAGCGATTTGCCAATCAAATGAAAATAGGTCTTGCAAGTTAATAAAGCCTTGCCCTTCTTTTCTGGATATTTTCACTGAAACTTTTGGGCGCAACAATTCTTGTAAAGATTTGGGAAGAATCGTTTTAATATCGAGCAAACGAATAACAGGAAGTATTTCCGTTAAAAAAGGCGCGAATTCATCGCTCTCAAGACGAATCGCAGGAATACCGCCTGTATTCATGTAAGAATCCAGCCCTTTAACGAATGGGGCAAGCAGAGATACGTTCTGTAAGATTTTGAATCGTTTTTTCTCGTATTGTTTTTCAATTAAAATTTCGCCAAGAGACACCGGTAATTCATCGTTTGTGGTATCCTCAACTAAGATATCAATATCAAAGCTATCGTTTAAAGCCTCCGATATATTAATTACCGGTTTATAAGTTTCAGCGGTAAGGAAAAATCTATCTAACCAAACCTTAATGCCGCCGGCAAGCGCATTCTCTCCAACCGTGCTAAATCCGTATGTATGCCCGGCAAAAAACATCTCTTCATAACGGTCGTTGCCAGAAGTTTTTGAAAATTGAAACGCAAGTGGAGTAATGAAAAGAGATAAAAGTTCCAATGTTTGATTTTCAATGCATTCCAATTTTTCTTTTTTACGGACAATTCTTTTTATTTGTAATAAATCCCCAGGCAACATTTCAGATAGTTTATTAACAACTGTTTTCACCCGATTTTCAATGAGAGCCGCAAGCCAGCGAATTAAATATTTTTTGTTTTCAAGCTGAATAATTTGCGGAATGACCATCCCGTTTGCCATTAGATTCAACGAGGCAAGCAATACTTTGTAAAGAGCTTCCGTTGAGTAGTCATAATCTCGCAAACGATCGGGGTTAAGCGAGAAAAGGGCCGGGATTAATTTTTCAATCTGTTTGATATTGTGGTTTTTGCCGGTTATTTCAAGTTTGTTATTGGCGTTTAGCGTTAATTTGAAAGTACTCCGCGGCGTGATTAAACCCGGTGTTATATTATCAAATTTTACTTTACCCGAAAGAATCCGGTTGGCGTTCCTTACAATGTGATTTAGCTGAACGCCGTATTTCGCTTTAAAGTCGCCGGAATAATAAAACGGGGCAGTTTCCGGTAATAGTTGAACTAACGTATTGGTAATATTTTGAAAACCGGAAAAATTAATATTTGCAAAGGACTTTTCATCAAACGGAGCAATATTCGTTTTTATTTGCCACAAGTTTTTCAAAGACGGAATTTCGGTTTTTTTAAGGTCGCTCACAAATATGCCGCGTTTTTTAAGTTCTTCTATCAAATTGACATTGTGTATTTCAAAAACAAGAAATGGGTTGTTGTCTATCTCGCGGCTGATGATATAAAGAACCGACGCCAAATGTTTACATGGAACCGCCCAGTCTGGGCAAGAGCAGTTCATTTTAAAATCAGTCCATCTTTTGGGAAAAATTTTGAGCCCCAAATTTTCGGCAATACTTAAAATAGAAGGATCAAGCTCGCGATTCAGCAATTTGGAAATCAAAGCGGGCTGACTAATTATTTCATTTATTAACATATTTGTATCTTCTTCAGAAAAAGGCGGTACTACAATAAGCACTTTATAAGGAGAAGGGCGGGTGCCGCTTACTTTCGCACTCACGTAATTGTCAGCAATTTTAAGAGCTTTAACCGCTCCGCTTCGCGCGTAAGTTGCGCCACGAGGCAAGCGGCAATCATAATCCACATTTTCAAGAGAGCGGAGAAAATGCTCACCCCACCACGTTTTACCAAATTTTTCAGCCATGAACAAAACTCCTTCCAAAAATAAAATAATACATGTGTAATCAATGCCAGCCTTCACGCCCATCATTATAATAAAACATGCCCGCGATACTGCGACAAAAAGCAAGTACTTTTATCGCCTTCCGGCATGATAAATTTAACGATCCTACACCAACACCCTATCTCGACAAAGCCAGGATTTTGCTTCGGCCATGCCTCCATCAGATATCGATAAAAAATACAAATATCCCCGCCGGAAAACAAGTAAGTTTTTATCTTTTTTGTTTTTCTCGCTACCCGCGATGTATATTATCATTATGGATACTCCAAAAGCCAGAATCCCGCTGCCCATAGGCAGATCGTCTTTCGATAATATGATAGAAGGCAGTTACTACTATGTGGACAAAACCCTGTTCATTAGGGATTTATTGGATAATGGCGCTCAAGTCACCCTCTGCACCCGCCCGCGCCGGTTTGGCAAGACGCTCAATCAGACGATGCTCAAATGTTTCTTTGAGAACACCGCGCCGTTTGGCGGCAAGGATACGCGGGCGCTGTTTAGCGGGCTCAAGATTGAGAGCGCGGGGGATAAATATCTTGAACATCAGGGTAAGTATCCGGTGATATTTTTGAGTTTTAAAGAGGCGAAGCGAGCAAGTTTTGAGGAGGCGTATACGCAACTAAAAAATAATGTCATCAAGGAATTTGAACGGCATGATTATGTCGTGGAGAAAATCACTTCTCAAAATGACCGTGAGGTGTTTGAAAAGATAGTCAATGGCAACGGTAATTTATATGATTATTCCACATCGCTCGCATTTCTTAGCAAATGTTTGGCAGATTATCACGGTAAAAGAACCATAGTTTTAATTGATGACTGTGATGTACCTTTAGAAAATTCTTGGAAGTGTGGTTATTACGAAAAGATGGTTGACTGTGTTCATTCGCTTTTGGG
>JAITUN010000130.1 GCA_031286285.1 Bacteroidales bacterium
TCCATAATACAAAATCGTAAACACAAATTATTATCAATTGGCGGTACGCGAGACCATGTGCATATATTGTTTGGGATCCGCCCGATGCAGTCGGTATCATCTATTTTGATGGAGATAAAGCGGGATTCGTCCGAATGGATTAATCGTAAGCGATTTATCGTTGGCAAATTTGAATGGCAAGAGGGTTACGGGGCGTTTTCGCATAGTAAATCACAAATTACGCAGGTAGCAAATTATATAGAAAATCAAGAAAAACATCATGAAAAATGTTCATCCGCAGATGAATTTAGAAAAATTTTGGATGATTTAGGTATTGAATACGATGAACGGTATATGTTTTAGATTGATGCCTTTCTACCGATAGGCGCACCCCATTCGGGGTGCGGGAAATTCTTGTGGGATACGTTTTCTACCGATAGGTACACCCCTTCGGGGTGCCGGATATTATTTGTAATATAGGTAAGTTTTAGAGCCATAAACGATAAAGTCCTATTCAGGATAGAAAAACAATGAAAACAACAAAAATAGAATGGACAGAGGCAATATGGAATCCGTCAATTGGCTGTTCCAAAGTCTCGGCGGGTTGTGAAAACTGCTATGCTGAAATTATGGCAAGAAGATTGCAGGCGATGAAGGCAGTTGGTTACGAGGACGGTTTTGAATTTAAGGCTTTACCGGAAAGATTGCACCAACCAGCAAGCGTTAAAAAACCAACTAAGTTTTTTGTTAATTCCATGAGTGATTTATTTCACGAGAAAATGCCATTTAAGTTTCTCGACAAAATATTTGAAACCATAGCAAATACCCCACAGCACCACTACCAAATATTAACGAAAAGAACAAACATTCTTAAAAAATACTTTTTGAAGAGGGTTGTGCCGGTAAATGTTTGGCTTGGTGTTACTGTAGAGAATGCGTCCGCAAAAAACAGAATAGACATTTTGAAAAATATTGACGCAACAATCCGTTTTGTTTCAATAGAGCCTTTGATTGATGATGTTGGAGAATTGGATTTAGACGGAATCCATTGGGTAATCGTTGGTGGCGAGAGCGGAGTTTGTGCGAGGCCAATGGAACCACAATGGGCTATTAATGTTCAAGAGCAATGCACTGAACAAAAGGTTGCCTTTTTCTTTAAGCAGTGGGGGACCTGGGGGGAGGATGGCATAAAGCGGAGTAAGAAAGTAAATGGCAGTATTTTAGAGGGTAGAGAATGGAAAGAAGAACCGAAATATTCTCTGTAACGCGCTTCGCAAGCAAAGCGAAACGGGTAGCGGATTTGATGGAGAGGTATGTGGGGTTGGTGGAGGGTTAGAAAACAGGAGTATCCGGTTTTCCCCAACAGCTTCCCGGCGCCTTTTAAAACAATTCTACATAGTTAGACATTCGCGTCACGTGAATTGTTACATCTTTTTTATTTAATCACCATATTGTTAAAATATTCTTCGTACTCTCTCTTTTCTTTTTCAATTGATTTTTCAAGCGAGGCGACTTTTTCATCCAAATCGTCTATAGCCGCGTCTTCTTTGATCATGCGCTGTAAATATTCTTTCCCTTGCTGGGTTTGATTTCCGGCGGCTTCTAAGTTTTTTCGTATCCGTTCTTGATTGTCAACCAGTTTTTTGCGATTCTCCAGTAAGTTTTTAAGATCGATTTCCGCATCAAAAATTTTCTTTTTTAAGTCTAATGTTTTTTGTAGCGCTTTTATGAGTGTTTTTGGATAAAACCTTTTATCCTCAATGTATTCAGAAATCATTCTGGAAGGAATGTCCATAAGTTTATGTCTTTCGTATATTGTTCTTTTTTCTTTTACGGTAAAGGTGAAAAAATCTGTCGTGGGTGGCAAGGTTACCGTAAACCGATAGAAATTATGTGTTTTTTCGCCGTAATCCGCCATGTCTACAAGAACTGCCTGCGGATCAATAGGATGTTCAATTATAAGTTTCTTAGATTTTTTTTCAGCATTTCTAAAAGTATAGATGGTGTCGGAAATATGCTTTTTGTCAAAAAACAAAACCCCATTATCTATTTTGATAGAAGAAGCTCTAATTGAAATATCTTCTGTAAAGCTACCTGTAACCGAAAGGTCTTCGCCGTAAGTTATAAGGCGTTTTTCTTCTTCAGGTAAGAATTTAATCAGAGCGTCTCCCGCATAAGTGCCGCCGTCATATATTGTAACAGGTCCGGCGGGCAATTTCATCCCCGTATTGTTTATAAGTTCGGCGCAAATTGCCGGATTAGTTATTTTATTGCGCGTTTTTTAGACAACACAAGGATTTTTTCCGCTTTTATTTCCCCTTCCACCAAAGGTAGCATCGCGCTTTGCTGGCGCGCAAGATTCACGCTATTTTTAATTTTAAATTCAAACTGATCTCCAGCGGCCCGAGCGTCTGCGGTTTCTACAAGCCCGCTTTTCGGCCCGCCCGCAAAATCACATTCATCTTCCTCTTCAAACTGGCCGACCGCTTCTTCGCAACACACCAAGGCATCAAATCCATCAGAACTTCGCATACTTCCAGGCATTGCCAGTTCACTAAATTTTGCGGCGGTTTTTTTATTTGCTTTCTCAGAATAATTAGCGCTTCCCGAATCATACATTTTAGCCTCGGCGATCCCTTCAATTAAAAGCGGAATGACGGGGCGGGAAAGTTTGTGGATTTCGTAAAGTTTCTGTATAAAAGAAACCGGCTTGCCCGTAACCAGCGCAAGCTCAACATTTTCCCAATCAATATCGCTGTCGTTTTCGATTATTGCCCAGCCTTGCAAAAAAGGCTTTTCCCCGGAAAGGTCGAGGCGGTAGGAAACTTTCCACAGTGTTGTAGGGATTACATAACTAAGATTAACATTACGCTCGGATTCGCCGGAAAGTTTTATTGCGATATTGCGTGTTTCGTTATTGCGGCACTGTAAAATAAGATTGAGCGCACGATTTAAATCTGCCGTAATCTGGGGATCGCAGAAAGCAAAACTACTTATCTCGTCAACGCAAATAGTTTTAATGCCCGTTGCGGTTTGGAGTGAAAGATAATCTTTATTCACATTCACGCTATTTACATATTCTTTACGCCTTTCCACGAAGATAATCCTACCCCTGATTGAGTCGGGAGCCAAAATTTCAATTTCCGCTCCCCTAAAGTTGTGCAACAGATCATAAACGCTCGAATCTCTTAAATCGAGAGACAGGCTTTTCAAAGTCCGCGACAGCGTTTCTTCCAATGGGTATGAAACCACCGGGCTGCCGGCAGGATCATTGATAACAAGCGATTTAAGCGCGTCATTTATCGCGTCAACATGAAACGGCAGGGATAGCTCCGCAGAACCCGTAACCGAGCCTCTGTGTTCAAAAAAACCCACCCCCGAAGAAAATAACGCAAGCCTGCAAAGTGGCAAATTAGACATAACGCTCCCTTTTTTGGTTTAATAACATCCTAGATTCCCGTATTTATATCTACACCACAAATTACAGCGAATTATATCAGTAAAATACATAGATACGTTCCGAGTTTAGAATACATCATATTAATATAATAAAAAACCATGTCAAAAACAAAAATTCTACTATAATGATAATTGTGAGAAGACCGCTATATCTTTATTGTGTCCAAGAGCGATAGTGCGGAAAGAGCCGGCCGAAAATCCACCACCTACCCCACATCCTCACCATCTTTTGCCAACGAAAAACACCACTATACATAGTTTTTACCAACGAAAAACGCCACTACACGTGGTTTTTGCCAGCGAAAAAAACGTTATCAATCATTTTTTTTCAACCAAAAACACAAAAAGCTTGCTTTTTTGCCACGAATAATGTATCTTATAAGTATAAAGGAGGAAATAAAAATGCGGCGAAACGCGTTAGAATCCCTGATTGAGTGGAAATCCCGCCTTGGGCGCAAGCCGCTGATAATTTATGGCGCGCGGCAGGTGGGCAAGACTTGGCTTATGAAGGAATTTGGCCGGTTACGGTACAAAAGCATCGCCTATATCTGGTTCGAAAAAAACCGGCGCATGCACGATCTGTTTGCCGGCGATATGGATGTCAA
>JAITUN010000141.1 GCA_031286285.1 Bacteroidales bacterium
GAAGGAGACGGAATACAGAATACAGGAGACAGGAATAATGAAGAGATGCTAAATCAGAGTAAATCTGCTCAATCAGTGTCATCAGAGTTCGAAAAAAGCGTCACAATCATTCCCAACCCTACCACCGGAGAGTTACGAGTTACGAGTTACGAGTTACAAGTGACGAGTATTGAGTTTTTTGATATTTACGGGCGAGCCGTAAGTACTCACTACTCACTACTCACTACTCACTACTCAATAAATATTGCGCACTTGCCTGCAGGATTGTATTTTGTAAAAATAGCTACAGAACAAGGCGAAGTTGTTAAGAAAGTTGTGAAACAATAAAAATTATTAAAAATCACAAAATAATCATGTCAAAAAAAGAAAACACCATCTTTCAATTGCTCTTGTCGCTTGTGGGGATATCCGTAGTGGCTTCAGTGCTGCTTGCTGCGGTTTATATCGTTACAAAAGAGCCGATTGAAAAAATTAAAATCGAAAAAAACAATGCCGCTAAAATTGCGGTACTGTCCGGCTTTAATGCTGAAACAGGAACACTTATCGAAATGAACGTTTTTTCTGAAGAATTAGAAGACTCGTTGATCGTTACTTTAGCCTATATGGACGAACAACTGTTTGGAGCGGCTGTAGCTACTTACACCAATAAAGCCTTTAGCGGTCGCTTTGACATTATGGTAGGTTTTGACCCTGAAGGAAACGTACTGAACACCGTCGTGCTTGAACATCATGAAACCCCCGGCTTGGGCGATAAGATTGATAAAAAGAAAAGCACATTCTCTGAACAATTTATTGAAAAAAATCCAAACATCAAAACACTTATCGTTAAGAAAGATGGGGGTGAGGTGGATGCAATTACCGCAGCCACCATCTCTTCTCGCGCCTTTTGCGATGCCGTGAACAATGCCGCCAAAGCATTTCAAACCGCATTGAAAAACTGCGAAGTAGATACTAAAAATGAATTAACAAGCAATAATATTGCAGAAAAGGAGGAAAATCATGAATAAACTTAAACTTATCACACGAGGGATTATTAAAGAGAATCCCACATTAATTTTAGTGTTGGGACTTTGTCCCTCACTTGCCGTAACCACTTCCGCCATAAACGGTATCGGAATGGGAATTGCTACCACATTTGTGTTGGTTTGTTCAAACACACTGATTTCAATACTGAAAAGTGTGATCCCAAACACTGTGCGTATCCCCTGCTTTATTGTAGTAATTGCTACATTCGTTTCCATTGTCGATATGTTGATTCAAGGCTTCGTTCCCGCACTGGCAGATAGTTTGGGATTGTTCATTCCGTTGATTGTTGTAAACTGCATTGTGTTGGGTCGCGCAGAGGCATTTGCCTGTAAAAACAGAATCTTTGACTCTTTTCTTGATGGAATCGGAATGGGGCTTGGATTTACTTTTGCCCTGTTTCTCATCGGATCAGTAAGAGAGATCCTCGGTAGCGGTTCCATATTTGACTTCAAATTTATGGAAAACACAGAAATACTTGTTTTCGTTTTAGCCCCCGGCGCGTTCATTGTAATGGGACTTATCATTGCGGCAATGCGAGCGCTACAGAGAAATTAAAAATTACAAATTACGAATTACGAATTAAAAGATCATTGAACTTTAAATCTATAAATTTTTAACCATTAATCATTAACCACTAATCATTATAAATCATGTATATAATAATAATGTTAATCAGCGCCATCTTTGTGAACAATATTTTATTGGCGCAATTCTTAGGGATTTGCCCATTTATGGGAGTATCCAATAAAATCTCTACTGCATCAGGAATGGGAGTTGCTGTTGTGTTTGTCATAACCTTAGCCACCATTGTTACAACAGTAGTACAAAAATATATTTTAATACCTTTAGATATTACCTTTTTGCAAACAATTTCCTTTATTTTAATAATTGCAGCGTTGGTGCAAATGGTAGAGATTATTCTCAAGAAAATGAGTCCGGCGTTATATCAGGCGTTAGGTATCTATCTTCCATTAATTACCACCAATTGTGCAGTATTAGGGATTGCTATTTTAGTAACTCAAGAGAAAGAGATCAATCTCATAAATAGTACCCTTTTCGCCATGTTTTCGGCGATGGGGTTTGCTCTTGCCATCATCATTTTTGCAGGTATTAGAGAACAGATGGATTTGGTTGACGTTCCGAAAGGTGTAAAAGGAATTCCTATTGCCATGATTACTGCCGGTATTTTGGCAATGGCATTTATGGGGTTTGCGAATTTGGTGTAATCTATTCCGGTGATTTCCCCAAATATTGCAAAGACTCTATATTCATAGTTAACGAATCATCAGGATACCTTGCAATAAATTCTTTATAACAGATCTCTGCACTTTCATAATCCTGAAGAAGGTAATCATAAACAACTCCTTTATATAAAAAGCAATTTTTAACTTCATAAAAATCAGGATATATCAATAGAATAGCATCAAAAATGGATAATGCTTTTTGACTATAGAAATATTTTTCTTCCTTATCTTCTGAGGCTTCGGCTACTTTCATCCCTAAAACGCCTGCTTTATAAAGAAATTCTGCTGACATCGGATCTTCAGGGTACTCTTCTCCAAATTCTTCAGCTTCAGCAATATAATCCTTATAAACAACCCAATAGTTGTCACCAAAACGACCAAGAGAATCAATCTGTTCTAACAATTGTAATAAAGTGGTTTGCGATTTTCCCTTTTGCTGTAACACTGTGTTATTAGATTCTCTATAACAACTTGTTCCAAGAGCAAGTATAAGAATGGCAATGCACAAGAATATCTTTTTCATATTAATTATTTTTTGATTTATATTTTGGCTTCGTTTTCCCCGAAGCAATATCATTTAATTTTTTCTTGATAATCATTTTCCTGATAGAAGAAATATGGTCTGTAAAAACATGACCTTCCAAATGATCCAATTCATGAAGAATTACTCTTGCTGCCAACCCTTTAAAATGGGTAGTTTTCCTTTCTCCTTCTCTGTTTATATATGTTAATATTACCTCCGATTTGCGAACTACGTCTTCTCTAATTTCCGGCAAACTTAAACACCCTTCATTAAAAGTAAAATCTTCTCCCAGTATTTTCACAACTTCAGGGTTGATAAACACTTCTTTTAACTCTTCCACATCGGGATAAGATTCTTTAAATAAGTGTGTATCCATAACGAATAATCTCAAAGAGCGTCCCACTTGTGGGGCGGCAAGTCCTACCCCTTCTGCATGATACATAGTTTCAAACATTTCATCAATCATTTCTTGTAAATAAGGCTCATTAGCAGGCATTTCGCTCGCTTTTTTTCTCAAAACAGGATGTCCGAATACGCAAATGGAAAACATAGGGTTAGTGGTTAGTGGTTAGTGGTTGAGATTTCTCGCTTCGCTCGAAATGACAGTCATTCAGTTCTTCAATCCTTTTTATTTCTGACTTCTGACTTCTGGCTTCTTTGTACTGAAGGTATCCTTGCAATACAATGGTTGCGGAGATTTTGTCTATGAGGGCTTTGTTGGCGCGGGTCTTTTTGTTTACACCTGCGTCAATGAGTGTTTGGAACGCCATTTTAGAAGTAAATCTTTCGTCGTAGCGCACAATTTCAATATCTTTCATCTCTTTTTTCAGGCGGTTGACAAATGGCTCAATAAAACGGGCGGCATCAGAGTTCGTGTTGTTCATAGTTTTGGGTTCACCCACTACAATAGTTTCCACATTTTCTTGAGAAATGTAGTGAGTTACGAAATCAAATGCTTGTGAAACATGAACAGTCTCAAGTGCGTGGGCGCAAATTTGCAGTTCATCAGTTACTGCAAACCCCACTCTTTTTTGTCCGTAATCAATGGATAAAACTCTACCCATAGGCTGTATTTCAAAATAAGAGCCACATTGCGGACTCGAACCGCAGACCTACGCATTACGAATGCGTTGCTCTACCAACTGAGCTAAGGTGGCATTTTGGCGTGCAAAAATATAATATTTGTTTAACAAGCAATACCTCAAATACAGATATTTTCATTAAACTACCATTAATAATTTGGCTATTTTGTTTGTAAAGAGGCTTATCTCGATTTTTTTTATATTTTTGCCGCACAATTTTTACCGATGAAAAAGAAAATTTGCAGTATATTCATAATCCTCTTTAGCGCATTTTTTTTCGTGCTTTCATCGGGAGTGGTGATCACAATTCACGAATGTTGCCATAAACATCACCATGTTAAAAACGATCACAATCATTGCAATGAAGACAAACTTTTTATCAAAATAAAAGATGAGTTTACCAAAACCGAAAGAATTGTTACCTTTTTTCCGGTAACAGAAACCGTCTTGTTCTTTTCTATCCAATTACCTCTTGTTGAAACACAAACGCCTCATTTTCAAAACGGAGTTCCTCCTTTGCTACAATTAGTGGGCGTTAATTTTATCAATTTTACTTCTCAAAGAATTTTCTATTCATAGTTTTCCTCTGTGAAACTCTGTGCTTCCTCTGTGTAACTCTGTGAAATTTCACATTGAGATTTAATTACACAGAGAACCACAAAGACAACACAGAGAACCGCAGAGAAATTTAAAGATTTCAAAATTTAATAATTTAAAAAAAGACTCATTATGAAAATTCAAAACATAAAATCCAAAATTCAAAATTCAAAATTCAAAATTCAAATCATATTATTATTTCTCATTCCTCATTTCTCATTTCTCATTTCTTCTGCACAGCAGTTGTCTGGTCGTGTTACTGAGTTTTCCGAAGAGGGCGTTGAGACCCCTATCCCCGGCGCTATCTTGCAGTGGCTCAACTCACCGGTAGGAACAGTTTCAGATATTAACGGAGATTATACGCTTGAAAAAGTGAATACGACCAACATTTTGGTTGTCAAATACGCTTCATACGACAACGACACCATTACAGTAAAAAAAGAGCAAAAAGAGTTGAATATCATTTTGTCCTCTTCGCGCACATTGGCAGCAGTAAGTGTCGTGGCTCGGGAGGGTTCTTTTATCTCCATTAAACCTATATTCACGCAGATCATTACCGGCGAGGGGCTGCGTCGTGCCGCCTGCTGTAACCTGTCGGAAAGTTTTGAAAGCACTATCGCTGTTGATGTCGAATATGCTGATGCTGTGAGTGGTGCAAAGCAGATCTCTATGCTGGGATTGGCAGGGGTTTACACCCAAATTTTGTTGGAGAACGTTCCCTACATCCGTTTATTGGCAAATCAGTTCGGCTTGGGCTACGTACCCGGCACATGGATGGATATGATCAGCATCTCGAAAGGAACATCATCTGTAACCAATGGCTATGAAGGAATTACAGGACAAATTCAATTAGACTATAAAAAACCGGAAACCAACCGCGAAAAGATGTTTATTAATGCATACGGAAACAGTATGGGTAAAGGAGAACTGAACTTTAATTCCCGTTTCAATATGGATAAAAAAGGATTGGTGTCAAGCATGTTCTTACTTCATGGCGAAGGGCAATTCGCCAAAATTGACCATAACAAAGATGGGTTTATGGATGTGCCGCTAAACTACCAATTCAATGGCATGTACCGCTTGGATTACATGTCGCCCTCAAGAATATTTGAAGGCAGAACCATGATTGGCTATCTGTTTGAAGATAGAATCGGCGGTATGATGAGTTTTAACCCAAAAAAAGATATTAAAAAACAAATTACAGATTCAATTTGGGGATTGCGCATGAAAACCCACAAATTGGATGCTATTACCAAAAACGGGTTTATGATTAACAACAGTGAGTTTCAAAGTATTGGAACTATTTTGTCGTTTAATTACCAAAAAGATCTATCGCAATTTGGCGCTCGCTTGTACAATGCTACCCAATTTAGCGGTTATAGCAATGTAATTTATAGTGGTAAATTCGGAACCCTAAAAAACCATAAAATTGGCGCCGGAGCAAGTTTTCAGATAGACCATGTATCTGAACTTCTAACAAATCCATGGAATGAAATGTTGTATGCTCCTAAAACGAGAATCGAAGCTGTTCCGGGAGTTTTTGCAGAATATGCTTATTCAATAGAGGATAAATTTATTATTATGCCGGGGGTTAGAGTGGATTATAATTTTCACTATAAACAACTTTTTTGGACTCCACGTTTGCACCTCAAATGGCAACCCACGCACGAAACCTCCGTTCGTCTTTCAGCAGGAAAGGGATACCGTACTTCCAATCCTATTATTGAAAATTTATCCCTCTTAGTAAGTAATCGTGAATTTGTTTTTAACGAATCCTTAGTGCCTGAAGAAGCCTGGAACACAGGAATCAGTTTTGTACAAAACTTTAATCTTCCCAGCGGAAAGTCTTCATTCAGTGTTGATTATTATTACACCCATTTTATGAATCAAACCATTATTGATTTAGACAATGACCCGCATAAGGTGATGATTTATAATCTAAATGGCGAATTAAACGGAACAAAAAACCTATCCTATTCACATTCGGTACAGGCTGAGTTTATCTTGATGCCTTTTAAACGTTTTGAGATAACTTTAGCTTACCGTTTTAATGATGTACGAATTACACAAAATGGAAAATTACAACAAAAAGCGATGATAAGTCCACATAAAGCGTTAGTAAATTTGAACTATGCCTTACCTTACGACAAATGGAAATTCAACGTTACATTCCAATACAACTCTCCCATGCGCTTGCCCAATATGAGCATCAATTCAGACAAATACCGTCCCAAATACGGTTGGGTGATGATGAACGCACAAATAACCAAGAAGTTTCGTTTGTGGGAACTCTACGTTGGCGGTGAAAACTTGTTAAATTTTAAACAGAAAAACCCTATTATCTCTGCTGATCAACCTTTCGGAGACTCTTTTGATGCCTCAGTAATTTATATGCCGGTTACGGGAATAATGGGATATGTTGGAGTGAGGGTAACGTTGAAATAATAAAGGATAGTAGTTTTTGGAAGCTATTTTTTTCTTCTCAATACTTCATCAATCATTCCATATTCTTGAGCTTCTGCGGCTATCATCCAGTAGTCGCGGTCGCTGTCTTTCCACACTTCGTCGTAAGTTCTGCCTGTATGATTAGCTATGATTTCATACAACTCTTTTTTGAGTTTTTGGATTTCACGGGCTTCAATCTCAATGTCAGAAGCTTGTCCTTGTACACCTCCCATAGGTTGGTGAATCATTACACGAGAGTGAGGTAGCGCAAAACGCTTTCCTTTAGCTCCGGCACACAATAGTACTGCCGACATAGATGCAGCAATACCCGTACAAATTGTATGAATATCTGGTTTAAGATACTGCATAGTATCATAAATGCCCAAGCCTGGATACACGCTCCCACCCGGAGAGTTAATATAAATTTGGATATCTTGATCCGGAGTTTGAGATTCTAAAAACAATAACTGAGCTTGAATTATATTTGCTACATCATCATAAATAGGAACTCCCAAAAATATGATACGGTCTTTCATCAATCTTGAAAAAACATCCAACTGCGTGATATTCAATGGTCGTTCCTCAATAATATAAGGTGTTAAATAATTTTTAGTAATAGATTGATACTGTTCCAATCTTAAACTGCTTATCCCGCAATGTTTAACTGCGTATTTTTGAAATTCGTTTTTCATTATTATTTATTAAAAGATTTTTGTTTAAAGATTAAATAATACTCAGATTACTCTGGTAAAACAGATTAACTCAAATTAAATATTTTTTTTACTTGACAAACGTCTTGTTTGTTTGGGTTTCAGTTCTCCATTCTCCTCAACTTCTTTTTGCTTTTTGCTTTTTGCTTTTTCCTTGCTACTTTCTTTTATTTGATTTTTGTCATTCTCTTTATCTTCATCCTGTTCTTTTTCTGCCATAAAAGTTATAAACTGATTAAAATTTCCATCAATTTCCTCTAAGTTCATTTTTGATAATAACAATTCCAATATTTTTTGGTCAAATAATTGGTCGTACAACTGTTTTACCTGCTTTTTATCTTTTACAGCTTCTTCAACCATTTTATTCAATCTATCTTCCACATCAGTCAAATTAAACTGTATAAAATAGTTTTGATAATAGAAATTACGAATATGATTTTTGATATCATCTAAAGATACCTCAATATTATTTTCTTTTCCCAATTTGCTTTCAATCAACTGCCATTTAAATGATTCGGAGTATTTCTTCCACTCTTGATTCAACTTATCTTCATTAATTTCATTATTATTCTTAAGAATAAAACGTTTAATAAAATCTTCGGGTAGATCTATTTGAATATTTTTCATAAGCATCGCAATCGCATCATTCATAAACTTTCGATCCGTTTCCTGCTTCCACTGTGCTTCAATTTGTTGAGCTGCAAGATTTTCAAATGCAGCTACTGTTGTAATCGAGCCATCAGGGAATGCTTTTTTGAAAAACTCATCATTTATTTCTGCCAAATTAGCACGTCCTATTGAAGATATTTTTACTTCGGCGCTATTGAGGTTAATCCCTTCAAAATTATCATTCGATTTTTTAAGGAATTTTTTTAGAGTTTCTTTTGATACAAACATCTCACTAAAAGAAAGATTTATAGTGTCATCAGTTTTTCTACCGAGAAACCATTCTTTTCCTTTTTCTGTTAAATCCTTCATAAAGAAAAATCCGGTTTCACTTTCTCCCCATTTTATTGTTACATAATCATCGTATTCAATAGTTTCTGGGTTAATGTAGTCGCCATGACGTTTTCTGATTTGATTCAAATAATCTTCAATTTCGTCCTTCGTTGCATTAATTTTAAACACTTTCATAATTGGCAAAGTAGCAAAATCTATTTCAAACTCAGGCTGCACTGCAAACTCGAAAGTGAAAACAAAATCTTCATTCTTTTCAAAATCAATAGAAGATTTCTGTTCTATCAACATGGGTTCAAACATTATATTGATATTATTTTTTTCAAAATAACCGTATAGGTTTTCGCTGGTAATTTTATTAACTTCATCAACGATTAATGGTTTCTCATAGTTTCTTTTAATCAATCCTATAGGAGCGTTTCCCACACGGAATCCTGGTATTTGTGCTGTTCTTCTGTATTTCTTTAAGGCAGTTTCTACGTTTTCATAATAATCTGCTTTGTAAACATCAATAGATAGTTGTTGTACATTTCCTGTTCCTTTTTCATATGTAATATTCATAAATAAGAGGAGTTTAAAGATTTTCTTGTTTAAATTTAAATGACGGCAAAATTACATTTTTTCGTATAGTAAAATTTCGAAATAAGCATCTTTCTGTGCAAAACAATTACCTCTTCCAAGGTTTTCGATAAAAGTATATTTTTGCCGCGGGTAAGTCTCCTACGATCTGCTCCCTTTTAACTCCCCCAGGACAGGAATGTAGCAAGGGTACATCGGTTGTAGCGATGCGATAGAAGTAGCTTACCCTT
>JAITUN010000228.1 GCA_031286285.1 Bacteroidales bacterium
TAACGGGATTGCTATTGGATAGTTTGATATGGGTTTCAAAATCTAAAGTATTTCCGGGATAATCATCGTTAATAGTAAAATTTGTTTTTGTAAAGGTTGCGGAGTATCCTCTTAGTGAAGGCGCCACAGGATCAATTTTTACAGCAACGGTATTGTTTACAAATGAAGCATTTTCTGCATTAATCATACCTCCATTTGTAGAATAAATCCCGCACACAGCATTTTCAATAGTGCCACCGTTCTTCACTTCTACATATCCCTGGAAAGTGGTAAACAAATGGTTAATGCCATCGCCTTGAACGGTAATGCCTTGCCACATATTGCCGCCGTTACAACCGTGCGTTAAATATCCGCCATCTATAACCAATTTTCCTTTGGGTTCAACAACAATGGCAGTGTTATTTTCACATTTTACGAGCGAGGTAATCGTGAGTGTAACGCCGCTTGGAACCGTAATATTTCCTGTGACATGCACGGGAGTGTTCCATGTAGTGTTTTGGGTAAGGGTTCCTTGCACCGTAGGAAAACTATAACATTGTGCCGCAAGAACAGCAGCGTAGGCATCCACTAACCCGTACCCCATCTCTTCATGCCACGTTCCATTAGGTCTAGATACATTATCGTAAGTATATAAATCTCGTCTTACTTTTTGTGCAGTACTCTCAATAATGTTGCGGACTTCTTGTCCGGTAAGATTTGGATTAACAGATAAAACAAGTGCGGCAACGCCGGCAACGTGGGGGCAGGCGGCAGAAGTGCCACCAAAATATCTTGTATAATCTTTATTTGAGTAATCTGATGAATCAGTGTCATAAACATTGTATCCATAGTCGTCACCCTGCAGGTCTGTAGTTGAAATAAATACACCAGGTGCCATCACATTAAGTGCCTTGCCATAATTACTTCCCCAATTTGGATCATTATCGCATGAAGTGGAGCTTTTTCTTTCTCCGCAATAAGTTATTGCACCAACAGCAATTACATTATTAAATGCGGCAGGAAAAGCAACAGTACTATCCTGATTTTGCGTACAATATACTACAACACACCCAAACCCATTTCTACCATTTTCAACAGCATTATCTATGGCATCCTTAATAAGCGCTCCTGAAAGTTCATAGTGCCCCCATGAATTGCTTATTACATCTGCACCATTTTGCCATGCCCAGTTAATTCCATTAGCTAAGTGCTGTTTAAGAATCGGGATTAATCCTCCTAAAATGTGGCTTATTGACATTAATTGGCAATTAGGAGCAACCCCGGAAATTCCCTCATCATTATTTTGCATAGCACCTACAATACCTCCACAAGCAACCCCATGTGATCCACGTACAATACTTGGCGATGTTCCGGTTTGAGCATCAAAACTATAGGGATATATATTAGAAATTAAATCGGGGTGATCCAATTCAAGACCCTGATCAATAACAGCTACTACTATATTTGCTCCGGTTGAAATTTGCCAAGCTTCACAAGCCTTAATATCAAAATTATAACTATCACTATGTTGTCCAGTATTATGTAGCCCCCATTGGTCATTAAAATAAGGATCATTAACGCAACCCAATAAATTCTCCGGCATCAAATCCGGCTCAGCAGATTGAAAAATACCTGATTCATAGAAGATATTAGCGAGTTCCATTGCATTATAACTTGATTTAGGAGTAATACTTAATACAAACCACAACGGCATAAAACTATTTTGTTCGATAATAATACATTCTGTTTGCTCTGTCATTTGCCGGAGCAAAGTAATATCTTTTTCTTCTTTCAATTTTACATAAAAAAAGTTGGATAATCCTGTTTTATCGTTAGGTCTATTTTTGAAATAAGGTGCAACAATTACATCTTTATTTTTTTGCTTAATATCAGAAAGTAATTCCCAATATTGCTCTTCTGACAATGTTTCTTCAAATTTTATTCTTGTAAAAAAACGTGCTATTCCGCTCTTTCCTTGATATTGTTTTTTATCAACTCCATCCGACTCTAAAAGGGTAAATGTTACATTACATTGTAAAATATCATCAGGCATATTAGGCTCATTTAAAGATAAAAACGCATATTCAGTGTTTAATGACAAATATTGTTTTTGGTTTTCATAATAATAAAAGTATGGTGTTTGGGCATTTAGGGCAAAACCAAACAATAAAATTCCCCAAATATATATTATTTTTTTCATAATTAAATTAGTTTAATGATAGTTTAGACTGTTAACATAAAAATAAGGGTACATAATTATTCTAGAGAATAGGCAACATGAAATGCAATAATTACTTCATTAGTTATTTTGGGTACAAGAAAAGCAAAATGCCATGACACACCATATCCTGCAATACCATGGATAACTGTCAGATTCATAGTATAGTTATTGATATTGTTTTTTAAGTATACAACTTTCGAATCAAAGACAGGTGATGAGGTACAAAAACCATATATCAACAATAAAGTATATTGTGAAAAATCAATTTCAGGATAATTTCCTGCTGTACAAGTAAGATGTTGTTCTAATTCTTCATTACTATTAATTATAAGGTATTTTCCACTTTGAGAATAAGGAGCATGGCTTTTCCAAAGACACGAAGTTCCCTCTAATGAATACTCTTCAATTGGAATTTCAATTGGATAAATTACAACAATCCTCCATTCCTCCAAATCCTCCGGTCCCTCATCATTTTTCACATTTGCCTCCAATATATTCCCATTACTCTCTTTCACAATCAAATATTTGCCGTTTGTTTCCTCAGTAAA
>JAITUN010000103.1 GCA_031286285.1 Bacteroidales bacterium
GGAGCTGAAAAGCAGCTTATTAAAGCCATAACAAACCGTGAAGTCCCTTCCGGAAAACTGCCTATTGAGGTAGGTGTTGTAGCGGTAAACGTCGGTACAACGGTAGCTATTTACGAAGCGGTGCAAAAAAATAAACCACTCATTCAGCGCATCGTTACCATGACGGGAAAAGCGCTTGCCAAGCCCTCCAACTTCTACGTCCGTATCGGAACGCCGGTTTCCATGTTGCTTGAAGCCGCAGGCGGGATACCTAAAGATTGCGGAAAGATTATCAGCGGAGGTCCCATGATGGGGAAAGCCGTTACCTCTTTGGAAATTCCCATTACCAAAGGAACTTCCGGCATTTTATTGATGACGCAAAAAGAAGCAAAACGTGATCCGGTGCAAAATTGTATCCGTTGCGCCAAATGCACTACCGTCTGTCCGATGGGATTAGAGCCATATTTGATTTCAGCGCAATCGAAAAATGAAGAATGGGAACAAGCTGAAAATGCTCACATTATGGATTGTATGGAATGTGGTTGCTGCCAATTCACATGTCCGTCTTATCGTCCCTTGTTAGACTATATCAGAGTGGCAAAAAGTAAAGTAAGTAAAATAATTAAAAACAGATAATTTATGAGTTTGTTAAAAATATCAGGGTCGCCGCATGTTCATGGCGACCAGTCTGTTGAAAAAATAATGAAAGGTGTTTGTTGGGCGTTGATGCCGACAATATTAGTTGCAGTATATTGCTTTGGATTCGGAGCAGTCAGAGTACTCCTAATTGCGACAGTTTCAGCTGTTTTTTTCGAATGGTTCATCCAAAAATTCTTTTTAAAGAAACCATCAACCATAAGAGATTTCTCCGCTATACTTACGGGAATCTTGTTAGCTTTGAATGTTCCGAGTTCGTTGCCGTGGTACATGATCATCATCGGCTCTTTCGTCGCCATAGCAATAGCTAAAATGGTTTTCGGCGGATTGGGAAACAATATCTTCAATCCGGCTTTGGTGGGCAGGGTATTTCTTTTAGTATCGTTCCCCGTACAGATGACGCTGTGGCCCAAGCCGTTTGATTCTGCAAGAATGTGGTTTTTCAATGGATTCAAAGGATTAGACCAAACAATAGTAGATTCCATTACAGGACCGACACCGTTAGGAATATTGCAAAACAACGGCGCCAGCGCCATTCACAGAGGTGAATATGCCGACTATATCTTAGGATTTATGGGCGGCTCTATCGGAGAAATATCAGCGTTAGCAATATTAGTCGGCGGAATATTTCTGTTGTGGAGAAAAATAATCACATGGCATATTCCCGTATCATTCATACTGACCTCTTTTATCTTCTCAGGAATACTGTGGCTTGTTAATCCTGTTCGATTTGCAGATCCTGTTTTCCATATCTTAACCGGCGGATTGATGCTCGGCGCCGTATTTATGGCTACCGACATGGTAACATCACCGATGACACGAAAGGGAATGTTGCTGTTCGGCTTCGGCTGCGGAATGATGACCATTTTAATACGCTCTTTCGGCGCTTATCCCGAAGGCGTTTCATTTGCAATACTTATCATGAATGCTTTTGTCCCCTTAATTAATAAAGGATTTAAACCAAAAAGATTCGGAAAGGAGGTTCAACATGGCTAAACTTAAATCAACATTACCCAATATGCTCGTCGTGTTAGGCGGAATCGTAGCGGTGGCTTCGCTTTTGCTTGCTTACGTTTACATGATAACGGAAGAGCCTATTAAAGAAGTTAAAATTCAGAAACTTAACAACGCTATTGGTGTAGTTGTTCCGGGATTGGACAGTATTAAAGAATACAAAGTTCCTGTCTATGGCGAAGACGGCAATGTAATTGACTCGTTAGTGTTTTATGATGTTTTTAAAGAAAAAGAACAAATCGGAACTGCTGTAAAAACCTACGACAACAACGGATTCAGCGGTTTAATCACTGTCTTGGTAGGCTTTGATAATGACGGTAATATCATAAAAAGTTTGCCTTTGGAACAAAACGAAACACCCGGTCTGGGTGATAAATTAGACAGAGGAAAATCTGGCTTTACGTTACAGTTCGATGGTATTAATCCTTCGAAAGTTAATATTAATGTCAGAAAAGATGGTGGCGGCATTGATGCTATTACTGCTGCAACAATATCGTCAAGAGCTTATTGCAATGCCGTCAGATTGGCTTATGATTCATATTTAATTAATAAACAAACAAATTTAATTGATAAACAAACAGAAGAAAAAGGAGGTGATGATGAATCAGTGGAATAATTTTACCAAGGGTTTAATAAAAGAAAACCCGTTGTTGATACTTGTTCTCGGAACGTGTCCGTCTTTGGCGGTAACAACTTCCGCTATCAATGGGCTGGGGATGGGATTAGCGACAACATTTGTGCTGTTCATGTCCAACATTTTTATCGCATCGTTGAAAAATCTTATATCAGATAATATTCGTATTCCGGCGTTCATTGTTGTTATTGCGACTTTTGTTACGGTTGTTGATTTGTTGATGCAAGCATACGTTCCCGATCTTTACGTGCAGTTAGGAATATTTATACCGCTCATTGTTGTAAACTGTATAGTACTTGGTCGTGCCGAAGCGTACGCTTCAAAAAACAATGTATTATCATCTGCCATTGATGGATTTGGAATGGGATTGGGATTTACGTTAGCCCTTGTTTGTTTGGGATCAATCAGAGAAGTACTCGGTGGTCTCTCCATTTTCGGATGGAAATTTGCTGACGGCGACGGAGCTTTATTATTCATCATGGCTCCGGGCGCTTTTATATGTCTTGGCTTTTTGATGGCTATAACAAATAAATTAGTGAAAAAACTTAATTAATAGAATTTATGGAATACATTATTATAATTATTGCGGCAATTTTAGTTAACAATGTCGTTTTAGCCCAGTTTCTGGGTATTTGTCCGTTCATTGGCGTTTCCCGTAAGGTTGAAACTGCGTTGGGTATGAGTGCGGCTGTACTTTTTGTAATAACTTTGGCAACAGTCGTTACATGGCTTGTGAATACCTACATTTTAGTTCCTTTTGGATTAGAGAAGTTTCTTCAAACGTTATGTTTCATACTTATCATTGCTGCATTAGTTCAGATGGTTGAAATTATTCTCAAGAAAATAGCGCCGGCGTTGTATCAGGCGCTTGGGATTTTTTTACCTCTGATTACTACCAACTGCGCAGTACTTGGCGTTGCTCTTTTAACCGTTCAGAGAGAATACAGCCTCCTGATGGGTGTTACGTATTCGGCGTCAATAGCCATTGGTTTTGGACTTGCACTTGTGATTTTTGCCGGCATTAGAGAACAGCTTGAGTATTCAGAAATTCCGGAAGGGATGAAAGGAACTCCGATAGCTCTTGTAACAGCAGGATTATTAGCGTTGGCGTTTATGGGATTTGCGGGGCTGGTGAAATAATTTTTCATTAATCATCATGGAAACAAACAGATATTAAAATTATATGTAGCTATGTTGCTTTATTTGGATCAGGTAAAACAAACAATTTGTCAATTAAAGCCGGTTTTGACAGATAAATACCATGTTCGTTCAATCGGACTTTTTGGGTCTGTTGTACGAGATGATTTTTCACCGGAAACAAGCGATATAGATATAATTATAGACTTTACGCAACCAATAGGAATTGAATTTGTTGATATAGCTTATTTATTGGAACAAGAACTTGACAGAAAAGTAGATCTTGTTTCAAGAAATGGTATTAAAGATAAATATTTTACAGAAATTCAAAATGAGATAATGTATGTCTAAACGCAGCCCTGAACTTCTTATTGAGGATATAATTGATAGTGCAAATAAAATTCTATCATATACTGATAATTTGTCTTTTGAAGAATTTAAGTCGGATGCAAAAACTGTAGATGCTGTAATACGAAATTTTGAAATCATTGGAGAAGTAGCAAATAGGTTGCCCGATGACTTCAAAGAAAAGTTTCCGGATATTGATTGGTATAGAATAAGAGGTTTTAGAAATAGAATTGTTCACGATTATTTTGGCATAGACTATTCTATTGTTTGGCAAATAAAAGAGACTTTTTTGTTGGAAATGATGGAAAAACTTATAACATTACATTAATTATCATGGAAACCATCATACAATTTGAAAATTCAGACATTTGTCAGCAAGACCATGTTATCTTATCCGGCGTTACGTTTGAAATACAAAAAGGGGAATTTGTCTATTTAGTCGGACGGACGGCATCAGGGAAAAGCAGTCTGCTAAAAACCATCTACGCCGATTTGCCGCTTCAGAAAGGATACGCCACCGTTTGCGGATATAAACTAAAAACCATCAAACGGCGTGAGATTCCCTACCTGAGACGTAAAGCGGGAATTGTGTTTCAGGATTTTCAACTGCTGACCGACCGCAACCTCCACGATAACCTTCTTTTTGTCTTAAAAGCTACGCAATGGCATCATAAAGCGAGCATGGAAGAGCGCATTTCGGAGGTTTTAGGAAAAGTAGGACTTCAAGGCTCCGAATATAAAATGCCACATCAACTTTCGGGCGGCGAACAGCAACGAGCTGCCATCGCCCGCGCCCTGCTCAACGAACCCGAACTCATCATCGCCGACGAACCCACCGGAAACTTAGACCCCGCCGC
>JAITUN010000109.1 GCA_031286285.1 Bacteroidales bacterium
CAATCTCTCTTTTGAATTGCAAAAAGGGGATTATTGCGCCATCATCGGTCCGAATGGCTCCGGAAAAACCACGTTGCTGAATATTATCTCCGGCGCACTGAAAAAACAGGAAGGAGAGATTAAAATTTCCGGTAAGAAAATTGAAGATTATCAAGTTAAGGATTTGGCAAAGCAGATCTCCGTAGTGCCTCAACGGAGTGAACCGGTGTATCATTTTTCGGTGTTTGATATGGTGATGTTTGGAAGACATCCGTATCAAACGCGATGGAACTATTATAATCCTGATGATGAAGAGATTGTAATGGATGCTTTACAAAAAACAAATCTACTTTCATTAAAAAACAGAATGACCTCCCAATTGAGCGGCGGGGAGTTTCAGCGCACGTTGATTGCCCGCGCCATTGCCCAGCAAGCGCCGCTGATGCTGCTTGATGAACCGTTGGCAAACTTGGATATTCCCCACCAGTTTGAAATATTGGATATTTTATCGGACCTCAACCGTACCAAACAAACCACAATTTTGATGGTGATTCATGATGTTTCATTGGCAATACAGATGATTCCAAAAAGCATGCTGTTAAAGAACGGTAAGCTCACCTATTTTGGAGATACACAAAACATTGTAACACAAAATTTGATTTTTTCCCTGTTTGATTTAGATGAAAATTATGTAGTAAACGAGCTTGGAAATGTAAGAAAAAAATAGCTAAGAAACAGAAAATCAGAGTTTCACTTATACGTAAATGCTAAGTACGTGTATATTAATTTTTTTACGTTCTTTGCACTTATTTTTTGTATATATGAAATATTGTTACGATTTTAGAAACTTTTTAATAAACAAAACACTAAAAAAGTGGAATTGTTTATCTTTTTTTATATGCTTTTTGGCATTCTTTTTTCAATTTAGTAGCATTTTTGCACAAACGCCAACACAGCCTAATGGAACGGGAGCGTTAGCAACTCCTTATCTAATTGCTTCGGCGGATCATTTGGCATTCATAAGAAATAATGTAAATTCCGGTACCGGCAATTATAGAACCGCTTACTATAAGGTTGTTGATAATTTGGATTTATCCGCTTATCAACCTTGGGTACCCATTGGTACAGGTACATTAGCAGTAGCAACGGGAGGAGGTACAGTGGGAGCAATAACCGCCAGCGGCAACTTTTTTTCCGGAGTGTTCGATGGAGGCGGTTTTACCATTTCAAACTTATTGATAAATGCTTCAGGAACGAATCCCACAGGAGGTAACGTGGGATTGTTTGGCATGATTGGTAATGGATCAACTGCTACACCAGCGGAAGTTCGAAATGTGGCAATTGACCATACTTGTCAAGTTAATTATTCTGCTATTGCTAATACTGCTGCTACTACTATGGGAGTAGGCAGTTTGGTGGGATGTGTCTTTAACTGTGGCTTGGTGGATCAATGCTATAGTTTTGCAGAGGTTAATGTTACGGCGCCAACCGCTGTTACTAAAGTAAATGCAGGCGGTTTGATCGGTTGCGGTTTGATCGGTGCGCCTGTTGTTGATAATAGAAAGGTAGAGATAAAAAGATGTTTTTACGGCGGAAATATTTCCTGTACATCAGGTGGATTAATTGGAGGAGAGAATATAGGAGGTATCGTTGGAAAATTGGATATTAATATGGGGGGTAATGCGGGTCCTAAAGGTTATGAAACAGTGCATGTTAACGAATGCTTTAATTTTGGTAGCGTGAGTGGAAATAATTTTGTGGGCGGTGTCATCGGGAGTGCCTATCTTGCTCAAGATGGAAATTTAGCAGCAGTTGCGGTTGCTGTAACGAATAACTATAATTCAGGTATGGTGAGCGGAAATGCATCTACAGCCGGTAATGTTGGAAATGCAGGTGGAGTTGGAGGGATTGCCGGTTTTGCCGGTACTGTCAAAGCCTGTGCTTTTATATTGGTGCATAACTATAATACCGGAGGGATAAACCCTGCATCCGGTAATACTAACCGCGTTGCCAATTGTATCGGAGCATTCGACAGACCCAGTAACGCTTCAGGTGTAACATTAATCAACGATGTAAGTTTTAACTATTGCGATATTTTAAACGCTTTGGTTTGTGACCGTATGGGACCGCAATTCTATCCGGGTACGTCAATGAATGTTGTTGACCCTTTGGCACGTGTTACTTCAGAAATGATTGGCGATGCGTTGACATCAAGTTCTACGGACGGATTGTGCGCTCCTACTCTTGTTGCAAATACCAATACCAATTATCCTGCTGTCGCTTGGGTAACATTTCCCAGCCATTATCCACAATTAGCCTGGGCAGCAAATTTTAATGATCCTAATTCGCCTGAATTTTCCGAAATGATTCGGGCGGCTTCCGCACTTTCGGTTTTACCGATGGGAGCAACCTATTACAGAGACAGATACGATGTGCGTTTTCGTTCATTCAATATTTCCGGAACCTGTTATGTGCCTTTGACTACTGCTGAAGAACGACCGGTAATATGGGAAACCAACCAAAGCGATGTGGATATTGATTTAGGTGAATTGACTATTCTTAACAATTATTTTGGACCCGCTGTACTCACCGCAAGCATTAACTTAACATTAACAAACGCAACATTGTCTCGCGACTATCCGGTAGAGATCAATAACCCTGAAGGCAAAACATATATTACCAAGCCTTCGTGGGTGGATGACCCATGGGATGGACTCGCTGTAGCCGGTACAACCCCGGAAACTTCTTTTACAGGGAGAGATCGCTTACAACAGTTCGGCAAATGGGTTGAATGGCCCGTAGGATCAACTACAGGTTTCTTTGATTCACCTACTGCTGACTTGGAGAAGTTTTGTAATATCACCAACATTCCTCAAATCTACGAAATATGGTATCCTGCGCAACTTCGGGCGTTGTATGTGATGATTAACGCTGAAAATGTGGGTACTATGAACAACTATCAATTCTATATCATGCAAGATTTGGAAATGAATAATGGTAGTGATCCGGTTTGGGC
>JAITUN010000162.1 GCA_031286285.1 Bacteroidales bacterium
CCTCAAATTTCCGTCATTGCCGATGCGTACTACAACAATGTTGAGAATAAGATTTTGGCTATTCCCACAAAAAACATTTTTGAATGGTCAATGCAGAATATCGGGAAAGTAGATATTTACGGCGCTGACTTCGCTTTTGACGTCTGTTTTAAGGTAAATACACAATATCGTTTTTTCGTCAATGCGACCTATTCGCTTCAAAAAGCGCTGGACGTAACTTCCAAGACCGACCCGATATATTCAAAAGTGTATAAACATCAAATTCCTTATACACCCGAACATTCGGGCGGCGGAGCTTTTACGTTTGAAAATCCGTATCTCGACTTTTCCTATTCCGTCATCTATTCGGGTTCGCGTTATGTGTTGGGACAAAATATTCCTGAAAACTACTTGAAATCCTATACCGATCAAAGTATGTCATTCGTAAAAGAGATAAAATGGGGTTGCTGTTCCCTGTCGGGAAAGTTTGAAATACTCAATCTCTTCGACGAACAATATGAAATAGTGCGCTACTTCCCGATGCAGGGAAGAAGTTATCGGATTACATTATTGATGAGGTTTTAGTTGAATAACTGAAAATTCCTCCTTTTAATTTTTAATTTTTAATTTGTAATTTTTAATTAAAATAAAGTTGTACCTTTGCAGGTGAATTTATAAACGAGAGATGAATACCCAGATATTCGAAAATATTCGCACGTTGAAACGTCAACTATTGCCCAATGACCGTATGATTCTGTTCGGTTCGCAGGCTCGTGGCGATGCCCGCCCCGATTCGGATTGGGATTTGCTTGTATTGTTGAATAAAGAAAAACGAAATTTCAACGAAGATTATGATAACTTTGCTTATCCTTTTGCAGAAATGGGGTTAAAGTATAATACGCTGATTAATGCAAAAGTTTATACTGTAAAAGATTGGGAGTCACATCCATCAATTTTCCGTTACAATGTAGAACAAGATGGAATAGAAATAATATGAGACCAAGCAAAGAAGAAAAAGATGCTATTGCTGTATTTCGATTACAAAAAGCACACGAAACCCTTAATGAAGCTAAAGGTATAGCAAAAATGAACTATTGGCATGCAGCAGCAAACCGATTATATTATGCCTGTTTTTATGCTGTATCAGGTTTGCTTATTAAACATGGATATTCTGCGCGAACACATGGTGGCGTATTTAGTTTATTTGGATTGCATTTTGTTACAACGAGAATTATTAGCAATGAGCAGAACAAATTATTTCGTAAACTGTATGATATTAGGCAAAGTGGAGATTATGAAGATATGTCTTGTGTTGATGAAGAAGATATTATGCCTCTTCTCGAACCCGCTGAAAATTTTATTAAAACAATAGAACAGTTGATTTTAATGACATAAAAATAATTCTCAATTTTCAATTCTCAATTCTCAATTAAAATAAAGTTGTACCTTTGCAGGTGAATTTAATAATGATTTTAAGATAATATTCGATGAAACAAGGCATTGTCAATGAATTACAAGCGTTTTTTCCCGCTTACCCAATAGAAAAAGCATGGGTATTTGGTTCGTATGCTCGTGGCGAAGAAACACGAAAGAGCGATTTGGATATTATGGTTCGTTTCGACAAAAGTGCAACTATTACATTGTTTGATTATGCTGGAATAATGAATGATCTTGAAGATTTATTTCACAAAAAAGTAGATTTGGTAGAAGAAGGACGTCTTCGCCCTTGGGCGCAAGAATCGGCTGAACAAGATAAAATTTTAGTCTATGAGAGAGAAAATTAGAGATAAAGGAAGACTTGAACATATTTTAGAATCAACAAATTACGTTATAGAATTTATAAACGGAATTGAATTTGAGGATTTTTTAAAAAATAAAATACTTCAATTTGCCGTAGTGAAGAATTTGGAAATTATCGGAGAGGCAAGCTATAAGTTAACCAATGACTTCAGAGATAATCACCCTGAAATTGAATGGAGAAGGATAATTTCTATGAGACACATTTTAGTACATGGTTATTATGATACCAATGAAATGATTGTTTGGGATACAGCTAAAAGTTTGGCTGTTTTTAGAGAAAAAATACAAATGTTATACGAAAAAGAAATATGATTATGACATAAAAATAACGTGCAACAAGCACAAAAACAGGATAGATTGAAATAGCGGTAGCTATTTATTTTGAAGTTCATTTTACCACAACTCGCTCAAAAGAGCAAGTAAGCCAAAAATAAGTTGGTGAAACGCCGTATTAAGCGGCGTGGAAAAACTTGTCCGGCTTAAAGGCGTGGTAACCTGAACTTCAGGCAGGTTGTTTTCACGCTTTTTTTTATTTGTCCGATTTTGAAAATTGTCTGAACTATGATTTTCGTAAGATTTATAAGATGAACATGATTTATTAAAATATAATATTTATTAAAAAATTTAAACGATGAAAAAATTTGTATTAAGTTTTACAGCAATTATGCTGTTGAGTGTAATGAGCGCATTTGCGCAGGATTGCGATTATTCGGGAACTACCGGACCACTTCAGTGGTGCTTAAAAAGTGGAACACTGACCATTAGCGGTACCGGGGCGATGCCGGATTATTGGACTGGATCGCCATGGTATGGATATCGGGAGTCTATTACCTCCGTTGTAATAGGAAATAGCATTATAACGATTGGATGTTATGCTTTTGAAGAATGCACTGCTCTTACTTCGGTTACCATTCCAAACAGCGTTACAACGATTGGAAATTATGCTTTTAACTATTGCACTGCTCTTACTTCAATTACCATTCCAAATGGCGTTACAACGATTGAAAATTATGCTTTTAACTCTTGTACTGCTCTTACTTCGATTAATGTAGAAAGTGAAAATCCAAACTATTCTTCAACCGATGGTGTATTGTTTAATAAGGATAAAACCACTTTAATTTATTGCCCTGCAGGAAAAACAGGCGAATATGTTGTTCCAAACAGCGTTACAACGATTGGAGGAGGGGCTTTTTCCTTTTGCACTGCGTTGACCTCGATTACTATTCCAAACAGCGTTACAACGATTGGAGGAGGGGCTTTTGTCGGTTGCACTGCTCTTACTTCGATTACCATTCCAAACAGCGTTACAACGATTGAATATAGGGCTTTTTCCAGTTGCACTGCTCTTACTTCGATTACCATTCCAAACAGTGTTACAACGATTGAAAATAATACTTTTGACCATTGTACTGCTCTTACTTCGATTACCATTCCAAATAGCATAACAACTATTGGAGATTATGCTTTTGCCTATTGCTCTGCTCTTACTTCAATTACCAATCTTAATCCTGTGCCTGTTGAAATAAGTTTCTTTGTTTTCAATGGAGTAAATCAAAGCGAATGCACATTAGAAGTGCCAATGACTTCTATTTCAGTCTACCAAAACGCTGAAGTATGGAAAGAATTTAATATCGTAGGCATTGAAGTCGGCATTGACGAATGGAAAATTGAAAATGGAGAATTGGAAATTTATCCGAATCCGACGGGCGGGGAATTGAAAATTGCAACATCCGAATATCCGATATCCGATATCCGAATATATGATGTTGTCGGTAAATTGGTCGTACAATCGAAAATCGTACAATCGGAAATCGAAATAAACATTTCCCATTTGCCTACCGGCATCTATTTTGTGCGGATACAAACGGAAAACGGAGTGGTAACGAGGAAGGTGGTGAAGATGTAGAGACGCATTGCAATGCGTCTTTACGGATTACAATGGTCGCTTCAGCGAACATTCCAGCACACATTGTTCGCAGATGCCAAGATTTCCGCTCAGACGACCTTTTATCATATCGGAGTAGCGTTCTTTTAAAGGCGCTATTTTTATCTTTTCGAGGATTCCGGCAACAAAAGCATACATCAGCAAGGTACGTGCATGGTCTTCGTTGATGCCCCGCGAACGCAGGTAAAACAGCGCTTCGTTGTCCAACTGTCCTACCGATGCCCCATGACTGCATTTTACGTCGTCGGCATAAATCTCCAAAAAAGGCTGTGTTTCGATTTTGGCTTTGTCGCTAACCAAAATATTGCGACAATTTTGAAAAGCCTGTGTCTTTTGGGCGTCTTTATCTACCAAAATATGCCCGTTGAAAAGTGTGCCGGCGTAGTCATCCAAAACGCCTCTAAACTCTTGTCTTGAAGTGCAATACGGCACGGCATGGTGAATGAAAATGTGGTTATCAATAAATTGATTTTTGTCCATCAGATAGGCGCCCGATATTTCGGTTTCGGCATGTTCGCCCGATAGTCGGGAATGGATGTCGTTACGCAACAAGCCTCCGTTTAACGAAATCTGGTTGAAATTCAACTTACTACCGGCTTCCTGATGAAAGAACATCCGGTTGATGATGGCGGTTTCGTTGTTGATATTTTGCAGTTTATAATA
>JAITUN010000173.1 GCA_031286285.1 Bacteroidales bacterium
AAGGGGCTGTAACGAAATTGGAAAAACCGATTGAGTTACAGCCTCATCATTGAAATAATGAGAACAAGCATCAACGGTGAGACTGCTGGTTTTCTCCCAAGCTTGGAGTATGCCGCTTCAAGTTCGCTTAGATTCATCCCTTCCACTATGCGGCTTAGCAATCTTACCGAATCATCTGCGGGGATTATTACCTCGTAATTCATCGGTAAAAATAGCCCCCCACGATTCTCCGCCTCACCACGCAGAATGAACCCCGCCCAGTGAGCGCGGCGATACAGTCAGGTTTCCAAAGTGACCGAATCGGGGAAAATAAAGGAACGGCACAGAGGTCGATGTTAACTTAGAGTATCAAAGCCTGCAAAATAGTCTGATTCGAGCCACTTGATTGCACCACACATTGCTGCCAAGAGCGCGAACAATAGAATAACTCTATTACAAGTGGCTACGCCGTAAATAAATCTCCGGAGGCGGAAAAATGGCTAGAAAGAAAAGAAAAACGGATGAAGTAGTAGAGGTTGTTTACGGTCGTTGTTGTGGTATGGACATTCATAAAGACGGTATTGTGGCATGCCTCAATATCGACGGAAAGAGGGAGGTGAGAGAATACACGACCATGACTGATGACTTGCTGTTATTGGCTAATTGGCTAAAAAGTAGTAATGTGGAAATGGTAGCTATGGAAAGTACCGGGTCTTATTGGAAACCAATCTTCAATATCCTTGAATGCGAAGATGTACCTGCAATGTTGGTAAACGCACAACATGTCAAAACCTTGAGTGGCACTAAAACAGACAGAAGAGACGCAAAATGGCTTTCCGGTTTGCTGCGTCACGGGTTGCTGAAGCCAAGTTTTGTCCCGACGCGGAATATGCGTGAATTGAGGGAGCTTATAAAATACCGAATCAGTTTGACTGAAGAATCAACGCGAGTTCTTAACCGCATGGAAAAAGTCCTACAAGGGGCAAACATTAAGCTATCCAGTGTAATAAGCAAAACGGGGACTAAAACTGAACTATCCATAATAAAAGCACTTTCGGAAGGAATCTATGACCCCCGAATACTGTCTGAAATGGCAAGAGGCACATTGAAAAACAAGAAAGCTGAGTTGGCTCGTTCGCTGAACGGTTTAATGGGAGAACATCAGAAAACGCTGTTGAAATCCATGCACAATCACCTTGAAAGACTGAACGAGGAAATCGCGTCAATTGAATCGGAAATTGATAAGCGTATGGAAAAAGACAACGAGGTACTTGAACGTCTTGAAGAAATACCCGGCGTAGGCAAAACAACGGCGCAGGTAATTTTGGCGGAAATTGGAACAGATATGGAGCAATTCCCAAACGAAAAAAATTTAGCTTCATGGGCTGGCGTGTGTCCTGGTCAGAATGACAGTGCGGGAAAACGCAAAAGCGGAAGAACCAGAAAGGGCAACTCGACGTTAAAAAAAACTTTAGTTCAGTGCGCTAACTCCGCGTCACGTGCAAAAGACTCGTATTTAAGTACACAATATAAAAGGATAGCAGCTCGTCGCGGCAGAAAACGTGCAAACGTCGCATTAGCCCATACCATTCTTGTTATATGCTATTTTATGATTAGGGATGGCGCTTCCTATACAGACCTCGGTGGGGATTACTTCGACAAACGTAATAAAACTAACCTCGTTCACCGAAGCATAAAACGGCTTGAATCCCTTGGATATGATGTTGTAATTCGAGAGAAGGTTGCCGATGCACCAGCGCACGCTACAGTTATGGGTAAGCCCCCTGATAAGTCAGCAAAAACCGTAGGTGTGGCTTGATTTGGGCGTGTTCTGATAGTTAGAATGCGTTAAATTTTCAAATACTGTATTGTGGCATCGGGTGATTAAATTTCGATACCCTTTTTTGCTGTACCCTTTTTTAAAAAAATTAGTTTGTTAGTTGCACCCACGCCGCGCTCACCGGGCAAGGGGTTCACAATAGTTGATATCCCCATCTGCCTTGCGTATAATCCTTTTGTTGTAAGTTTATGTTTGTCATGACTGAATTTTACAACAAATACGGGTCGTGTTCGACCCGTTTTTGTTTGCCTCTGGCAACTTTTGCTCGCCCCTCTTTAGGGGCTTTTCTTCATTTGGGGGATGCTATTTCGTTACTGCCCCTCCATTTTTTGGAGCAAAGTAAGGGCTGTGCAAAAAATCAAACAAAAGAAATGTTATTGTTAAAAACGTAGAAAATAAAATGTCAAAAAAATGATAATACATCCGAAAAAAAGAACAAAAAAAAGAAGCAAACAAGATATCCACAAGAGAAAGCTAAAACCATCCTAAATAAGGCATTTGTACACAGGCGATAGAGAACGGAAAAAAAGGGTGAAAACAAATCCACAAAAGCACGGAGATATCCACCGTCAAAATGCCCAATGGACATGCGAGACCGAACTCGCCAACACGTGAAAAACGTTGTAATATAAGGTTTAGAATAAGAAAAGAAGGTGTTCGGTGATGGGAAAACAAAAAGCACTCAACGAAATGCGAAATTACACAGAAATGATGGAAAAACAGCATGAGCTATATAGGAAACAATTAGCTGCCGCAGATGATGTGATAAAAACCCAAGCCGAAGTGATACTGAAGTATGAAGAAACCATAGCAGTCCAAAAAGAACTGATAAAAGTATTACAGGGAGCGGAGAGTTACGATGAATAATGCGCAGTTCGAATATATGGCAAATTTGCAATATAAAGTACGTGACCTTTCTGCCCAAGTCAGAGCGTTTAAGACGGGTGAAAAATATCGTTCCATGTGTGAGTTCTATGATAATTGGCTGGCATCAAAAGATTGCGAAATACGTAAGATAAAACATGAATTGGCTGAAATTCGCGTACAGTATGTAGATGTACGCAACAACTGGCAGGATGTTATTGAGGATTTAGAAACAGAACATATCAAAGAGCTTGCCAAAAAAGACCGCACCATCGCAGCTCTTTGGCGGCGAATTGAAAAAATGAAGAAGGAAAACGAAGCACTCCGCAAACTTGCAAAAGAGCGAATCGAAAGACTGTATGCAACTCTCACAGAACTTGAAGAAGAAAAAGCGAAGGTGAAAAAACTCAAGGCACAAAACAGCCGCGACTATGAAACAAGCGGCATACCTTCTTCCATGGCTGCGAACAAGAAGAAGATAACCAATAACCGTGAAAAAACAGGCAGAAAGCC
>JAITUN010000132.1 GCA_031286285.1 Bacteroidales bacterium
GCAGATTCGTTTTCTTTCATAATTGATTTGACACAAAAACCATTTTTTGGTTACATTTTGTAACCCTTTTTCAAATTTCGCGTCAAACAAACAAAAAAAATCTAATTATTCACTTAAAATGTATTATTATGCAAGAAGTTTTTATCGTTGGTATTGTTTTTTTCAGTATCTACAAAATTATTCAGTTATTTGTGTTGCAACGTGAACGCGCACTTATGATTAAAAAAATGGATCAAATCTCAACAGAGATGTTACAATCAAACCTAAGTTCATTACAATCCGTTCAAAAAAGTAAATTTCAAAGCAATCAGTTTTCGATGCTCCGTTTGGGAGTTGTGGGTATTGCAATAGGTATCGGATGGATACTGGGTAATATTCTAAATGAGATTCGGGTAAGTTTAACAAACAACAGTTGGGGGTGGGATTCAACACTCTTTGCCACTATTGCCCTTTGTACCGGCATTGCGCTGATTATTGTTTATTTGATTGAGCGGAAAGCGGTAAAGGAGGCAAAAAAAATGGAGTAATAATTTATTATTATTGAAACTTGAAAATTTTTCAAAAATCAAGAAGAATTTATAAAAAACATTATTTTTGCTGAAATTTTTAATAAGCAAAAGATATGGTAGAACATCCACCAATAGCGACGAAACAAGAGGAATTAGAATCATATAAATTAGCTTTTACGTCTGATATTCAGAGCATTAATTTTGAATACCCCTATTGGGATAAAGTAAAATATATTCCAATGAAAGAGGGTTTAAACAGCAAATCTTTGTGGTTCGCTTTGAAATTTTTTCGACAATTGAACAGAACAGTTGTTGATTTTGGCAAATATCGCTTTAGTTTTATGGTGACAGACGAAATGTTTGAACTTCTGCATTATTTCGATATGAATATTGGCGGAAGTTTGACAAGCGAGCATTTTATTCCTTCGGAAAATAAAAACACCTATCTTGTTTCGTCTATTATGGAAGAGGCGATTGCTTCAAGCCAAATGGAAGGAGCTGCAACAACGCGAAAGGTTGCCAAAGATATGTTACGCAAAAGAGAAAAACCTAAAAACAAAGGGCAACAAATGATTTTTAATAATTATTTGACAATCAGATATATAAAAGAAATTGCCAAAACCGATTTCACCATTCATCAACTACTTGAAATTCACCGTTTAATGACTGAAAAAACATTGGAAGATGAAGTAGATGCAGGCAAAATTCGCGAGCACGACAATATTTTGATTATGGATGGAATTACAGGAGAGATTGCACACACGCCCCCGAATCATGAAGAATTAGACGGTTTGCTTGCCGATTTGGAAAAGTTTTTTAATCAAGAAAGCAAAAGTTTTATCCATCCGATAGTAAAAAGCATTATTGTGCATTTTATGCTGGCATATTTTCACCCTTTTGTAGATGGTAACGGGCGAACATCACGTTCGCTTTTCTATTGGTGTATGCTCAAAAATCACTATTGGCTGATTGAATATATGTCAATTTCGCGTATCATTTATAAAGAAAAGAAACAATACGAAAAATCATTCCTATACACAGAATATGACGATAATGATTTGACTTACTTTATTTTGTATAATCTACGAGCTATGAAAAAATCGTTCGAAGAATTAAAACTTTACCTCAAACGCAAAACCGAAGAAAACAACAGTATTTTATTACTTGTAAAGATAAAAGGTATCAATCAGCGACAAGCACAAATTCTGAAAATCATCAACGAGAATGCAAATACCTGTTTATCAGTAAAAGAGATTGAAATCCGATTTTCAGTTTCTAACTTTACAGCACGAACAGATTTAGAAGGACTTGTAAAATTAGGATATTTGTCTGAAATACAATTAAATAAAGTAAAACGGAATTATATAAAATCAGAAAATTTCAACAATTTAATAAAGAACAAATTATAAAAAACTTGGTGAAACTTCGAGATTCTTCAAAAATCAAGAAGAATTTATAGAAAAGTTAGCAAATTGTATTCTTATTATTTCAAAATAGGACTTAATTATTTTTATTGATTTTTCCAAAAAAACATTGTTCGTAATATTACGAATTGAATTTTTTCTATTTTTGCCGCAATTTTATTTCGTATGGCAAAAGAAGAGATTACCAAAGAACAAGAGCAATTGGCGCGTTTCGCCAAAGCATTGGGACACCCCATTCGCGTGGCTATTTTGCAAATGTTGGCAAAACAAACGTGTTGTTACCACGGCGATATGTCAGAAATATTGCCTATCGCCAAAAGTACATTGTCGCAACATTTAAGCGAGTTGAAAGACGCCGGCTTAATTCAGGGAAAGATTACACCGCCTATGGTTTTATATTGTATCCATAAAAAGAATTGGGCATTGGCAAAGTCGCTGTTTGATTCGTTGCTGACAGAAGAAGAAAATGTTAGTGAAAAATGTTGTTTAACTTAATTAAATATTAAAATGGAAAATAAAGGCGAAATAATTATTTATCAAAATAAAGAAAATAATATCTCTTTGAATGTCCGATTGGAAGAAGAGAACGTTTGGCTAACGCAAGCAAATTTGGCTGAATTGTATCAATCAAGCAAATCGAATGTAAGTGAGCATATTAAGCATATTTTTGAAGAGAGTGAATTGAATGAAATTTCAGTTGTTCGGAAATTCCGAACAACTGCGGCTGATGGAAAAAATTATGAAACCACTTTTTATAATCTCGATCTAATAATTTCTTTGGGTTACCGCATAAAATCAAGTGTTGCAACGCAATTTAGAATTTGGGCGACACAACGATTGAAAGAGTATATCATAAAAGGATTTACAATGGATGATGAGCGGCTGAAAAGTGCCGGTGGTGGCGGTTATTGGTATGAACTATTAAATCGTATCCGAGATATTCGTTCTTCTGAAAAAGTCATGTATCG
>JAITUN010000008.1 GCA_031286285.1 Bacteroidales bacterium
AAAACAATAAATCTGTATATTAGCTCTGTATGTGTTGACCCTAAAATATCAACAAGGGGTCAAATTCTGCGCTTGCTTTATGAAGAATTAATTTTTTTGATGTTTGATTTAAGTTTACACAAAAAAATAAAAATCGGCAAAATTTTTGGAGAAGACAGCAATGTAGATGACTGTACTAGAATACATCAAAATTTTGATCTTCTTAATTCCAAGTATGACAAATACAAGAAAAAAATTAAAAGCAAGAATGGCGTATTATTTGAAATAAATTTAGATAAATTGGAATGTGAAATGGATTTGTTGTACAATTTTTTAATAAAGTAGCTTCATCGGCGCTTATGTTTCAATTCTACCCACAAGTTCTCCATATTTCGCTCTATAATAATTTATTAACTCTTTGCATTTTTTCCTTATAAGCATAATACCTCGAAATTCATCGAAATTAGGCTTGATATTCATAGAATAAATTTTCGTGTTCAAATTGGTGTCTAAAATTTTTGTCATTCCAACTTGTTTACAATATTTTTCACCCCGTGGTGTAGATGCTTCTGCGATTATTTCTTCTACGTAAACCATATTTTTCTCTGCCAACTTTAACATCATTTGAGCAACGGTCTCACATAACATAAAAACAGCACGAGTACCTTGGTATTCAGGGTGGATGGCAATGCAAGCCAAATAAACTTTATAAATATTGTCAAATTCATCATATTGGCGAATATGCTTTATTGTTAAATCATTGTCTTTAAAATTACCTGATTTTATTTCTGCCACTAGCTCGTCTGTTATTGGCAGAAGGGTAAAATATCCAACAATTTTTTTATTCAATCTCGTTCTTACAGCTACAGTCGTATAATTATTATGCTTATACCAGTTATGGGCGACTTCCGCAGAAGCGATTAAATCCTCACGCAACACGAGCTTGTCAATTTCATACATAGCCACAAAATCATCATATTTTAAACTACCATGGGGCACTGTTTCTAAAGTATCTTGAGCAAAATATAAATCTAGTAATTTACATAATGGTGTAGCTATTGCCTCTCTTTTTAAATAATCATTCGGTAATAATTTAAGTTCTTTACCTATATTTTTTAAGATATGTTCAAAATACTCTATCTCGTTTTGTTCGAGATTCTCATTTAATTCATCTAAAAGCTTGCTATTAGGGATTGTATCATTTTTTAATATCTTATGTGCTATATGCTCTGCTATTTTTTGTGCTATTGGGATAGCAGTATGAACATTGTTTCCTACCTCAAATAGATAGCTTTTCAATAACCTATTAATTCTATTAATTGATACGTTTTCATTGTTTTCTAACTTAAAGCTAGTATAACGTAGCTTTTTTTCAGGATGTTTCAAAAACATATCATATTTTTGCTTTGAAATACTTTTTTTAATTTCTTGAATTCCTTTTTCATAGTTTGATCTATCAAGTAACACATAATCATATTGTAGAAGTAAGTTCATTTTTTTGGCAGTTATGTCAATCGTTTTTTTACTGAAAAAAACAGGAATAATAGGCAGGCTACTAATTACTTGGCCGATTTCAAAGAAAGGCCATTGTTTGTTTAAACAGTTTTCGGTTAAAACTATAATAACTACAATTGATTCTTTCAAAGCTTCTTCTATTTTTTTTTGAACATTTTCACCTTTGAGAATATTTTCTCTGTCAACGAAAGGCTTTAATTCCTTTGTTTTCAAATCAAACACAAATTTATCAATATATTTTTCTTTATCTTCCCATGCGTGACAAATAAAAACATCGTATCTCATATTGTACTCCAAACGATAATCTATAGTTATCCATTATTAATGTATAAAAAATTATGGTGTCATCACAAACAAAATGAGCAGGTATTCCCACCCGTTCTCTACAAATTCTCTCCATCCCCTACACCTTTCCAGCCAAAATCAGGTTCAGTATTTCAGCATACACCACCGTTATAGTATAATATATGGCTTTTTGAAAAATACAAAAAAATAAAAAAATATATTTTGTATCCCTCAAAATCACTAGATTAGCATTTTCTAGAATTTTATGTGGAACTGTGTTTGCCCTGCATCATTTAGTAATTTTGTGTCGAAAATAAGCTCTTCTGCACGAAATCTGCCAAAATATCTCTTTGTCCTACTGGTGAATTAGAGGATTGCCACCAGCATAATGGGCGGCCACAGGGGCCGCCCATATCTATAATTCAAGTATATCACCTCACACCAACAACTATCGACACACGCTCACGGGTACCGTCAACGGTAGTGATCATACCCCTCACCAAATATGCACCCTCCGATACCGGACGGCCGCGCAAGTCACGCAAATCCCACGAACCGACGGCACGCCGACTTTGGTCAATGGCGACTCTGTCATCGTCATTAACAAATACTCTGTTGACGACATTGCCGGAAGCGTCGAAAATTGTCAACATAGCGCCCTCAAAACGTTTGCCTTGACGGAAAAAATTGACGACACCGTCATGCCTGCTACGGGATTCGGGCCGGCGGTGAATTCTGCGGTCAATGACGCAACGGGAACGATAATAGCCACGTCTTCCATAATACTATCCGGAACAACACGCTCAATCTCCTGCACACCGGTAAACTCTTCTACCGATAACATCGCAAACATACTCCTAACCGGCTCCACCTCAGGCTCGTCAATAGACACCACGACATAGTAGTAAAATATACCAATAGTCCCCGACGGCGCGTCAAACGTAGGGTCGGTAGCGCCATCAATCGGCAAGCCGCCCACAGTGCTCGGCTCGGTGTTGACATACCACTGGTAAGTGATGTTGCCGGCCGCTACCACCTCAACCGAAAGCGGGAAAGTGGCGGCCTCGCCAATAATTACCGTACCGCCCTGAGGCTGTGAAGCAATGCCTAAAGCGCCGGCAGATATGACGTTTACCGGGATAATGGCGGTACGCATGCCTAAATCGTCCGGCGTCATGTAACGATTGAGATCGGCGGGAAAATAAACATCATCACGAATCAAATAACGTAGAAAAACTGTACCAACGGTGTTGTTATCGTTTGCGACAACAATCGGCCTGCCCGTACCAATTTCCGGTATTAACCGCGCTATGCTACCATCATGCAGGTTGCCTTCGGCATCGGTTAACGCCCAACCACCTTTGTCGCTGTGGAAACCATAGAAGGGTGCACGTTCTTTGTTCTCGCCGGTTAGCACAATTACGTCTACAAAATAACGACTGCCGTTTAAGAGGTCGATGTAATCTAAGCCGGGAGCTTTGATTACATCGAGCCTATAGAGAGGCTGGAAATCGAATATTTCGACATTTGTGCTTTTCGCCTGATAGGATATCCTACTACGTACTACAGTCATTGGCTTTGCCTCTGTCATACCTACCGTCACGGACCTAATGAAACGAGTTTCAAGAATGGCATCTGATGTGGAACCGAGACCATCTTCTCCGAATAAGAGATCGAAGTTTGAAATATTGCCGCTACCGGCCGCTTGTTTCATTTCACTCCATATACGGTTCAGGCTGATTGGATTTGTGCTGTGCAAGCTACTGCGTCCGGGGTCATTGCGGAAACCCCACAAGATGCGGAAGTTTTCAGCGGCATCAATTTCCAAAGGAGAGGCCTCGTTACGGGGGCGATCTCTATCGATACCAAACGTTGCAACTGGTCTCATGAAACTCGTGGTAATACCACCGCTACGCTGGGAACCCAATGCTACAACTTTAACTTTGTAGCTTATTACAACCGGATAATCATAATCTATCTCCATCGTAATGCTGGATGGCCCCTGTCTCAAGATTGCCTGCGTATACGGCGGAAAGGTAACTTCTGCGCCAACATCCATTGTGGTATCACTTTCAATTCCTACGCTATGGGAATCCATGTGCTGGAGCATTCTGGATGTTGTGAACTCTTGGGAAATCGAGTGTGTTTCCTCGTATCCCCAGTTAAATGAGGTTCCAGACTTTTTCAACCTGAGTTCGGGAATCGAGTGTACTACGTTGCCCCCCTTGTGGCTTATAAAAACGCCACGTCCCTGCAGATTGTAGACACTCTGTCCCTTTTCACCGAACAATATCTTGAGCATAAGAGCTCGTATAGCAGGTTGTTGGAAAACTCTTTTCTTATGAAAAAAATGGACATATAAAATGGA
>JAITUN010000110.1 GCA_031286285.1 Bacteroidales bacterium
AAAGTGATTATCGTTATTCAAAAGATATCGTATATAATAATTTTCCATGGCCGAATGCAACGGATGAGCAAAAAATATCTATTGAAAAGTTGGCACAATGTATTTTAGACGCAAGGGCAAATTTCCCCGACAGCAGCCTAGCGGACTTATACGACCCGCTAACCATGCCCCCCGAACTACTAAAAGCCCACCGCGACCTCGACCGCGCCGTAATGAAGCTCTACGGCTTCTCGGTCAAAGACACGACTGAGGCGGGGTGCGTGGCGGCGTTGATGGAGAGGTATCGGGGGTTGGTGGGATCAATCCATCTATGAGGAGACAAAGTTTTTAAAAGAAAACCAGCATGAAGTCGTATTTTATGGCTTTCATTTAAGTCACTTTCTTCATAATTTTTTTCTGTCGGAGTCTGACCTTTTTTCCAAGTCCATTTAGTGATTTTCACACCTTTTTTCAAAGCCTCTATAATTTCTTCACGACTAATAATCATGTATCGTTTTCCTTTCTTAATCGTTGCCTTTTAATGTGTCAGACATAGTTTCCACAATATCTATATCATGTCCACGTTCTCTTTTGGCGACTAAATGTCGAGCAGAATATTTCGTCGCTGAAATAGGTATAGCATTAACTGAATTTACGACAATCCCCTCGTTTTGAATAGCCTTGACTTTATCTGGATTGTTACTTAGCAACACAACTGATTGAACTTGGAATAATTCTAATATATCTTTTACGACAGAATATTCTCTAATGTCAGATTGTAAGCCCAATTCTTCAACTGCTGAAAATGTATCGCGTCCTTTGTTTTTCAGTGCTAAAGCACGTATTTTTGTAGCGAGACCATGCCCACGCCCTTCTTGACGCAAGTAAATAAATATTCCTTTGTCAGCTTGATTTATCATTCTTAATGACACACGTATTTGTTCTTCGCAATCACATTCGGCTGAAAATAGTGCCGTTCCAGGTAAACATTCGGAAGAAATTCTGCATAAAATATCACTCCCATTAGAAATTTCGCCACGAATTAAAACAACATGCTCAATTTTTTTATCGTCTTGAACGATATGTATATCAAAATCTCCATAATCTTTTGTATGGTGAACTGCTTTCGCTAAAGCATTAATCATATTTTCCCCTTTAATTTATTGTATAGCATTACATCGTATGGAATACCAACTTTGCTGTTAATATCTAAACCTAATTCTGTAGCTATGCTTTCAAGTCTTTTGATTTCCTGATTGGCGTAGCTATCATCCGTAATAGTTTCAATTTCTATAAAAGCACCTAGATTATCAACACGATCGAAACAAATTGTTGCATTTTTGTATTTTCCATTAATTCTAGACTTTTTCACAATAACAATTGGAAATATGTCCAACAGTTCAAGATATTTATTAAAAGCAACACCATCATTTATTTGGCACTCTATTTCTACCCTATCAGTAATTCCTTTCACATATTTTTTTAGTGTTGTTACAAAAGTTTCATCTTCTTGGCGTATTCTTATGACAGGCTCTCCTTCTTTCAAATGGTCAAAGTTTTTACCATTGCGTAAAAAAACTGTATCTATCTGAACAACTGGCGGCGACATTTCTATGCCTTTTATGCGAAAAATATTCAACAAGTCATTTTCATCAGAAACAGCAAATTTTAATTCAACTTCTCTTCTAACCATAGAGCATTCCTTTCGTTTTAATGCTCAATACTACATTTTTTAGAGCACAAAATAATTTAGGTTCAAGATACTGCCGCCATCGCAAGCAACGCTACAAATGTCACCAGCACCATCATCCCACCCTCAAATGGAAATTTCCACCGCTTATCATATCCGGTGAACATGGGGTGTATCCCCGCCACCACATCACCGCACACCAATATAAATAATGGATATTACAAAAAGCAAACTTTTTTTAAAAAATGTTAAAAATCATTTTTTCCCGAAAAAACGCCAACTATGGGGTAAAAATAGCATATCGTATCAAAGCTTCTTAAATTATGGCCGAAGTTGATCTGTCATGCGTAAATTAAAGCGTTTTTTTAATTCCTAACATTTCTATATTTTACGTAATATTTTTCAAATCGTCCTTATACAGCCGTGTGGGCAGTTTTTAATTTTTTGTATTACGTAATTACGGCATATGATTATTCATGACAAACGCCTCCTCGTATAATATTTTTTGTCCAAAGTTCGCCAACGGAATAATCTTCCAGCCATTTGTCAAAATCATTTTCATTGAGCCGCTCGAAAACGGATTGATCATCTTTACGATTAACAACTACAATATCTTCGATATTAAACTGGTCAAGCAATAAAGGTGATTGGGTTGCTATAATAACCTGTGTTCGTTTGGCCGCGGCGTTGATAAGCTCACCAATAATGTGTATCGCTTCGGGGTGCAGGCCTAATTCCGGTTCGTCAATAATTAGTGTGGACGGTGGATTAGGTTGTAGAAGCGCGGTCGCGAGACAGATAAAACGGATGCTTCCGTCTGATAAGTGGTGTGGTTGCATAGGGTAATCGGAGCTTTTGGTTCTCCATGAAAGTTTGACTTTAATTTCGTCACCGTTTTTCCCATAAGTTTGTTCTTTAAGGAGAAAGTCTTTCAGATATGGTACGACTATTTGGCAGGCGTTGAGTATTTCTTTATATTCTGTTTGATATTTTTCTCGCAAATAGTAGAGAAATGAGGCTATATTGGAAGCGTTTGAGCGTAGAGTGCCATTATCCTCAATACTCTGCCAACCACGCATTGGCGTCGTTGAATTTGTATCGTGGAAATGATATATTTTCCACGACATTATCATATCATAAACATATTGGCTAAATTTGGAATCTGGCAAGTTAGCTTTTGCGTGTTTAACTAACGATGAGGACGCATTATTGCTATCATCAAGTTCCCACCAACCAGTAGATCCATCCCTGTAAAGGCGAGCTTCTGCAGATAAAGCAACACAGTTATTTGTAGTAGGATTAATGGTAAAACGGTAGCCATATTTTTCCCAAAAACTCATGTCAAAAATCATTTTAGTCGCGCGTTCTCGCCCATTATAAAGTATATCGCCAATCCCACCGTTATCCCTGACATGATCGTCAAGATTACCATCCATCAAATGGTGCAACATCTTGAAAAAAGAGATAAAATTGCTCTTTCCAGCGCCATTGGCACCAACAAGAACATTCAAATTTTTCAGCTCAAAATCTTCTAGTTCCAAAATAGATTTGAAACCGCGTATCGTCAACCTGCTTAGAGATTTATCCATTATTACCTCCATTTTCTGCCCATGAGTTCACAATCTTATTCTCAAAATATAGCATATTGCACCTTCAGGAGTCAATGGGTAGAAATAATAAAGGAGTTATCCTTTGGGATACAGCACCTTCCCATTTTTCAAGACTTCCTCCGCGAAGCCCCATGGGTCATCGTCGAGTTCCATCAGGTGGGGTTCTATTGACGCGTCGACTTTTCGGCACAATGAGGTGAGGCGGGTAGCGCCGTCCCACCATGTGCCGGGGCCGGGGTATTTATCGTAGATGACGGC
>JAITUN010000120.1 GCA_031286285.1 Bacteroidales bacterium
GCATGTAGTTGAAGTTCAGTATATAATCACCAAAATCAAGAGGGCTGTCAAACATATCCTTGATATTCAAAGGTACTGTCCATGTGTCCTTACCGCTGAAGAATACAATCGGAAACACAGCAGGAAATTTAATATCCTTACTCTCGCGTTCGTTTGCATCGGAGTTGTTATAATAAAACCTTAGTATCTCAACTATGTACAGCAATAACCTATATGGCATACGATAATCGACTTCGCTTTGAATTTCCAGAAGCAAATAGAAAACCACTCTCTGTTTGCCATTATTAAGTGTAGCCTCATAAACGATGTCAGCTTCTTTTTTCTTGAAGTCCTGCAATATATAACTGGTATTACTCAGCCGCAGACTGTCTTCGTCAAGGTCATTTATCCAATCTTCTTTTACACAGTCTTTAAGAAGGCTGATAAATGCTTTTTTGTTCCTGAATAATTCCTTTAGCCGCGTATCGTGCGGGTCGTTTGTTTTTTTGTTATTACTCAATGTCCTATAACCTTTCTGTTAAATTTTTTCAATTAATTCTTTATTTTAATTATACCACGTTTGAGAGTAAAAATCAAGATAATATAGGTGATTTTTTTATTTTACAGCCAGATTAAATCGGTTTAAATTAAAAGTAATAAGAAAATATATGAATATATATCATATATGTGAATGGAACCATTCAACAACTGCAATATGAGCCTCTTAGATAGTTTTGTCTAAGGGGTTTGTTTTATTTATATCACACAAAATAAATTTATTAAAGTTACAGGAGGATTTATTATCCCGAGTTTGACAGATGAAAAAGCTGAGAATGGAGAAAAGATGGGCATAAAGTCAAAAACCCGATGAAATTGTATAATAAGTATATAGGTTACAAAGTAAAGGCAGCAATTTTATCTTTGAATCCTGCTAAACGAGATAAGTCTGGCAGAAAAAGATTGAAGTCTTGTCGCCAAACCTTGAACAATAATTCGATACTCTCATTGATCTCCCCAATCTGATAAAACCCGTCGCCAATATGATTAGCCTGAAAGTTATTTAGCGTATGTTTCAAAGTGTCAGCCGTAATACCTTGCTTCCAGCCATCAATGTTCAAAGTGTCTTCTCCAAGATAAGTCAATACTTTGTGTTGAATTAACCTGATTATAGTCAGAGCAATAAAGCAAATTAAAAAATGAGCGTTGATATGTTCTTTTGTCCACACGAAAATCGGTCTCCCTTCTAAATCGCTTTTGATTATTCTGAACGAGTCTTCTATTCTGGAAAGCCCATGATATCTATTTATTACGTCTTTGTCAGACATATCTGTTTCGGACGTTACTATTCCGTAATATCCCATCAACTCTTTTTGTTTTTGTATCTTATCCTCCAAAAGAATCACGACAGCTTTTGTTTTTAGTACCTCACCTGTTTTTTTATCAACCTGGAGTACCTTTATGAACTCCTGGGATTTCCTCTGTTTGTCCTTCAGTTTATCCGGATTTTCTTTGCAGGACTCTAAATACTCTATAAATTTCGCATTATCTCGCAAACTTTTTTCATATTGTTTTTTGCTCCAGAAGATTATTTCCTTCTCTTTGATTGTGATCGAATTTCCATCACTGTCTTTTAGTGTCCGGTCATATGTTCTGGATTTATACTTGAATGTCATTATGCCATCGTCATTATATTCCTTAGTGTAACCACTCTCAGACAGCGCCCAGTCCCGGATGGTTTGCATTTCTTTTTGAGCCGGTTTGGCTGTCCAACTTTTTTTTGCGCTTTTTGATATTATATAACCGTTCCCATTCGTAACTAACAGATACATGTTTTCTTGAGCATTCATGCCATTGTCTGCAACTACCACCACTTTTCCCAGATCTGCTTTGTTCAGCGACGTTTTTATCATCTCTTTGAATGTGGTTTTATCCTGAGTGTTGCCTGGAAACATATTGTATGACACCGGGATTCCATTACGGTCTATGAATAGACCCATGGCTACTAACGGATTGGGCTTACCATCTTTACCCACTCCTTTTTTACGCAAACCCTTTTCTTTTATTACTGCCTTACCATCAGACCCTAGTATTTCTTCGCCTTCTGCATCTAACAAATATATGTCTTCATCTCCATACAGGGTTTCAAAATAGTAATTTGTTACATCATAATACGTTAAATCTGACACTCGACCTATTGTGGATTGTTTTATTTTTGTATTCATACGGGTTTGAATGCTCTCGCTTTTTTTATGCAATACGTCTAAAGAGCGATATATTTCTTTTTCTTTATACGATTCCGTTACTTCAAATAAATATTTGTCCTTACCCTGCAAGGTTGCTTTTTTGCTTTGGGGGCATAGGATTCTTCCGAATACCATCAGTTTTGTCAGTCCATTCAGATCATATTCCAGTTTACTTCTTGATTTTTCTAAATGTAATACCTGATTTATTTCTAATCTATTGTATATATTTTCCAAGAAGAAATAACCCATGTTCTTACTATTCAGCTCGCCAACTGGATTTTTGATTGTGATTTTTTTTTCTGCTTCCACTTTTTTGTATAGATCAATATAATCCATGCCAATATCTAATTCTTGCCTTTTGAATTGCTCACGCAAACGAAACAACAACCCTTCTCCTTGACCATCATCATATTTTTTCAGATGTCCCAGATTTTTTATTGTGATTCGCTTGTGACCTATACTTCCATCCGCTTTTTTGTGTCGTCGACCATCTACTATTCGTAAATAATCATATCCATTATTTTTAAAGCAATCTAAATATATTGACATTTTTACCTACCCACTTATTAGTTCATTGATCTACTATATGATCTATATGATAATTATATTATATCATGCTTTTTTTCTTTTGTCAACTACTTTTTCCACTTTCCTGCTTCCTTTTTTTCCTTTTTTACAACTTTTTACATGTCAAACTCGGGTTATAGCACATTATAATGTTGTTGTCAACAAAAAAAATTGGAAATAATGAAGAATAGACCTGCCCCGCTATGGCGTGATCTATTCGTCACTTAAACTATCTTAATTTCTATATTCTATAGTTAACTCACTCAGGAGCCGCTTTGAGTAAACGCGAGCGCTAATTCAGAAAGCTGGATTATGCCGAGAAGGTCATAGTCACAGCCGAATTCGGAAAAAAATCTGTAATGTGAGTAAGCGTCTGTGTTGCCGGGTATATCAACATAGAACCACATCGAATCATAATGGCCTACAGCGTCGCTGCCGCCTGTAAGGATAACAGTCCAGTCACTACCGTCGTTCGAGCCATAGAGGGTCCATTCGCCCGGGCGTCTGCATTGCCAAAACTCGCTGTCGTTCGCTGTGGCAAGCAGAAATCTATCGGCTATAAAAGCTTCCCCGTATCTCCACTCTGCCCAGAAAGGTCCATGAATAGCAACAAACGCACAATACTTGGTATCAGGATTGCCATCAAACAGGTTTTCAGGCAACTCTGTTTCGAAACCGGCGCCTCCGTCAATAAATTCAGGATTTTCGGCAAGTATTCTGCCCCCTAAAGCTTCTTCAAGGCTTCCGAACGGACCGTTAAGCGTGTCTGCGATATCAATACCACAATAAGATTCCCGCTGCCGTGCTGTAGAATCAAAATTTCTGATGATTTCAACATCTCCAAAACGATTTTCAAGTAAAATAACATCACCGGTAGCTATAAATGCGCGGTACTCCTCGCCTGTCGAGGGGCATGTCCATATTATTTCATTATTTTTCCAATCTTTCCAACTGGAGATTTCTGCCTGGATGCGCTCTAATATTAAAACGATTTGAGCTTGCACTGCGGCGACTTGTTCATCGCTGAGTTCATCAGTGAATTCGGTGTTCATATGGATATGGATCCTATCCTCACCCGGTATAAGACGCGTATTATCTTCAGTTTGTACACTCTCATCAATATATGCTTCATATGCTTCTTCACCATCATCATGATATACGCCATATATGTCGTCTGGCGACGCGCCCGGCGTGGTTATATTCCCGTCATTGCCTACGCTATCCAACCCAACAAAGTTCGCAAGTCCAATCACAAGCAAAAACGCCGCAACTGCCGGAACTATTTTAAGCATACTCAGCTTTATTTTTTTATTCTGATTGTTTTTCTCAAGCTTTAATGTTTCATCAATTAATTCCGCCATTGTTTCAATACTTATATTATCAGTAAAATATTCCCGTCTCATAAATTAATGCCTCCTTTTTTCAAAAAAATTCTAATTTTGCTTTTCAGCCTGCTCACGCGCATATCAACTGTACTCCGCCGGATTTTCAGGGATTTCGCGATTTCTTCCGGCGAATAATATAGTATATACCTCTTTGTAGGGCAGGGGGTTTGTCCTTCTGAAGCGGGCGTGGAAGTAGGCGCAGTTTTCGGGCACGTCCGTAAGGGTGTAGTTGATCTGGTAGAACAGGGTGATGTCGTCTTTGCTGATGTTTTCCATGGTCATATAAAAGCGTTTCCTAAACGGCATTTCCCAGTAGCAATTAAAAGCGCTGCCCGGGTTGACGCATACGGGCAACGACGAAAGCGGCGCATGGGCCCCTCCCCAGCCGGCCGCAAAAAAGTCCCCTGCGGGACATTCCACGGATGGATGCTCCTGTCCGTCGTAATAAATACGGATGATTGAAAAGCGCCAGTTGCCCGTCACGGTCATCCATATCTGCTGAACGGCGCCCATGTCGTTGATGTCCGCCAGCGTGAAGGTTTCGCCGGATTTAATCCTCACGCAGGGCGAT
>JAITUN010000131.1 GCA_031286285.1 Bacteroidales bacterium
TCATCTGTTCAAACTCATGAAACTTTAACGGGCGATTGTCCATTGCGGCCGGCATTCTGAAACCGTACTCTACCAAGTTCATTTTTCGGGAACGGTCACCACCATACATTCCCCCAATCTGAGGCACAGTAACATGGCTCTCGTCCACCACCAAGATAAAATCATCAGGAAAAAAATCTAAAATGCAGAAAGGACGTTCTCCCGGATTTCGTTTGTCGAAATAGCGCGAATAGTTCTCAATCCCAGAGCAATAGCCAATCTCTTTCATCATCTCCACATCGTAGGTTACCCGTTCGTCTAATCTTTTAGCTTCCAGATGTTTGCCAATTGATTTCAAGTATTCGATTTGAATTCCCAAATCCAATTTAATTTTCCATATTGCATCGTTCATTGTCTGCGGTGTAGTCACAAAAAGGTTGGCAGGATACAACGTGAGATCTGTTTGTTCCTCCAACTTTCCACCGCTTTCAGGGTCTATTTCAACAATATGCTCTATCTCATTATCAAAGAAAACAATCCTATAAGCAACATTGTGATAGGGCGGAAAAACATCTACAGTATCTCCTTTAACTCTAAATTTCGACGGTTCAAGCATCAGTTCTGTTCGAGAGTACAAACTATTGACCAAAGCATACAAAAACTGCTCGCGACTGATAATCATTCCTTTATTCAGGCGAATTACGCTTTTTGCAAAATCATCAGGATTTCCAATGCCATAAATACATGAAACAGAAGCTACCACAATAATATCGCGTCTGCCGGACAATAAGGATGATGTGGTTTTCAGGCGCATTTTATCTATCTCTTCGTTAATAGCTAAATCCTTTTCAATGTATGTGTTTGAGCTTGGAATATAGGCTTCTGGTTGATAATAATCGTAGTAAGAAACAAAAAATTCCACAGCGTTTTCTGGGAAAAATTGTTGAAACTCACTATAGAGTTGTGCCGCTAGAGTCTTGTTGTGGCTGAGTACTAATGCCGGGCGTTGAACTTCTTTCAGTACATTAGCAATGGTAAATGTTTTTCCAGAACCAGTAACGCCGTGCAAAGTTTGAGCAGCATCGCCTCTGTACAAACCTTCTACCAACTCACGAATTGCTTCGGGTTGGTCGCCGGATGGAGAGAATTCTGAGTTGAGCTTGAAATTCATGAAGATATAGGCATAAATAATTAATAGTAATAAGCGAGGAGTAACAAGTGCTATTTCTGTGGTATCCGTAACTTTTGTCCTACAATAATGGAATTGATATTGGGCAAATTATTGTAATCTGCAATTTTATGTGCAGTAATTCCATACTTCGCAGCTATGGCGCTCAAACTGTCTCCTTTTTTTACAATATAGATCTCAGGATTGATTACCGGTTTTTGGTTAACTCCTGATTCTTTTTCCTGATTTTCGGCATCTATGTCCATGACAGGCATTTGTCCATTGGTAGTATCTTGAGGTTGCTCAACGGGTTTGGGAGGCTGTTTTAGGTATTCGTACCCAACCAAAAGTTTCTGTTTAACTTTTACCGAATTGCTGCTCAAGTTGTTCATTTTCTTAATTTCAAGTACCGACAATCCAAACTTATTAGCAATAACTCCTAAATTTTCTCCTTGTTTTACAGTATGATACACCTTTTTATAGTCAGACGAGTTTACCGGAATTCCTGTGAACAATCCTTCATACACTTTCATCGGGTAAAAAAGTTCATCATATTTATAGCTGTAAATAGAGTCTTCCAACTCAATAAAACGTAAAATATCTGCATTTTTTAATCGCAGAGGGTAGGGCTTAGTATATGCCGGAATGATAAGTCTTTTGTATTGTGGGTTTAATATTTTAAGTTCTTCTAAATCAACATTCAACACTTCTGCAACCTGTTGCAGGTGCAACTCTTTTGTTACCAAAACCGTATCCACAGCAAAGGGGATGGTTAGTTCGGCAAAGGGGATGCCATGTTCTAAGTGAAAGTTCACCAAATAGAGCGCAGCGATATAGTAAGGGAAATAGTTTTGGGTCTCTTTTGGGAGGTACGGTTTCACGTCCCAGAAGTTTGATTTTCCTCCCGATCGTGCTATTGCCTTTCTCACGCCTCCGGCTCCGCAATTATAGGCAGAGATGGCGAGTCCCCAATCGTTAAAAATGTTGTAAAGGTCTTTTAGGTGTCTTGCTGCTGCATCAGTAGCTTTGAAAGGATCGCGGCGGTCATCCACAAAAGTGTTCACTTCCAACTGGTAAGCCTTTCCGGTGGCGTACATAAACTGCCATATTCCGGTAGCCCCTGCACGGGATACTGCAATGGGATTTAGCGCAGACTCTACAATCGTTAAAAAAATCAACTCTTCAGGGACGTCATATTTGTCAAAAATCTCCTTCATCCAAGGATAGTAATATTGCGAAAGTCCCAAGATGATGGAGGAAGTGCGTTGCCTTTTGCAAACATATAACTCAATTTTGCTCCGGATCTCCCTATTGAACAATAATGGTATAACTGTGGGCAAATTCTGTAACCTAATAATGACCACAGAATCTAGTAAACAATCCTCTTCGTTGTTGTCGTTAAGTAAACCGGTATTAATGCTCCCCATCTGTTTTTTAATGTACCACAAATCAAGGAGAGCGTCCATATCTTTCAGTATTTCATCCTGAATTGTTTCTTCAGATTGAAGTTCCTGTGAAGGAATAGTGTCTTGTTCTTGGGCAAAAATGGTTATTGAAAATAGTAGGCAGATTAATAGGAGAGGGCTTTTCATTATTTTAAAGTGTCTAGGTGTATATGTTTATGTTTTTTTGTATCTCTATGTGTTTATTTTATTGACTTTGGTCAACTTCCTACAATCTCAAATCTCACGACTTATTATTTAGTCCTCAATCCTGTAATCATCCCATTTCACTTCTCTTCCGTCATCATATACGGTGGTTAGCATTAATTCACCCTCTTCATCATATAAATACCAGATTCCAACGCGCTCGCCAGATGAGTATTTCCCTGTTTCTCTTATTTTTCCGTTATAATAGTACGTGGTGTATTTACCGTTGAAGAGGTTATGGTCGTACTCGATTTCGGAGATTAGTGTGCCGGTTTCTCTCCATTTAGTCGTCCAAACTCCTGTACGCATCCCATCATAGTAGACACCTTTCTCGACAGCGTGTCCTTGAATGTAAAACCATTCTCCCTCTTCGGTGTCTTCCAAGTACTCTCCTTTTACTGTAATCTCTCCGTTTTCATTGTACTCCAAAAAATCTCCATCTAATTTTCCTGTTCTCCAATTTTCCTCTTGAAGGATAGCGCCGTTGGGATAGTACCAATACCAAACGCCCTCTTTTTTCCCATTTTTATAAAGGCCTTCCACTTCAATTCTTTGGTTTTCGAAATAAAACTTCCAATTTCCCTCCTGATTTGAGTTAATGTAGTGTCCTTGAGATTTCAGTTCGCCGGTGATATAGTATTCTTTCCAAACTCCTTGCCTTTTTCCGTTTTCATCAGTAATTCCTTCAAATAATAATATGCCGTTAGCAAAAACATACCCTTTAATTACTTCCCCATCTTCGTTAAACTCGCGGCGAATTCCTTCGGGAACTCCTTTGTAATACGTAGCTGTAATTGCGGGTTTTCCATTGGGATGGAATGTGGTTCTTACTTCCATCTGTCTCGTTTCAGGAGCATCTATCACCAAATTGTCGTTGTCATATTTTTCTACATATTTAAAATAACCGACTTCGTCGTAATATTTAAAGTATCCTTTTCTCTTGTCGTTTTGGAATGTCCCCTCCACTTTCAAATTTCCATTTTCCCAAAAAAAATTCCAAGTTCCCTGTTTTAATCCAAATTTGTCGGTTCGGTTAATAAATTCACGTTTTCCCAAAATTCCGGCAAAATATTTTGATACCACAATCACTAACCCCTCTTTATTAAATTCTTTTTCCAAACCGTGAGGTTTTCCATCTTCAATGGGGGTTATCCTTTTAAGTTCATCTGTTTTGTAAAACGCCTTAATAGCATTTATTAGTGTGTCTTTTTTCCATTCCTCCACCACCGTTTCATCTTCGAAATACTGCCTTTTGAGTCCATGTTTTTTGCCTTCTGAGTAGGAGATTTCCATACTTTTCTCACCGGAGTGTGCATAAAATACCCACACACTGTCTAACAAAAAATTCTTTCGATTCCCCTCAGAAACGAGTATTCCTTTCTCATTATATGATTTCCAGTAACCGTCAGGCTTACCGTTTACTAAACTCCCCTCACTTGATTTAACGCCACTGGGATAGTAGAAGATGTTGTATCCATTTGGATTGATATTTTCTTGAGAAAAAGCAATAAAAGGAAAAAAGCAGAAAGCCGAAATCAGAGAGAGTAACTTGTAACTTGTAACTTGTAACTTGTATCTTATAACTGTCAGCATCGGTTTTAAAATTGTAAGATGACCAAAATTGAAATAGATAACTCTCCTATAAATGCGCGGAGATACTTTCCTATTAAATACGTTAACTATAAAAGAGATTACAAAAACCTCCTCCTTACCAAATCGCAAAGCGATAAGTAAGAAGTTGAAGTTGTATCCCAAAGATATTGATGCTTTAGTTCTTCCATAAGAGTAAAAGCAGTGTCAATATTTTCACATTCATTTAGTTTTTGAATAGCATTACTAAAGTCAACCCCACTATTACGAAATAATTCACGAATGAAAGAAAATTTCTCGTTTATGGCAATCGCCTTTGTCAAATCGGGGATATAAGACTGTTGAAATCTCATTCCAACAGTTTGTTCTTCTTTTTTTTCAACTAATAGTTCGTTGAGCGATTTTCTCTCTGGTTTTGAAATATTCATATCATCAAATAATAAACCGGAATGTGGTTTTGCATCAGGGATAAATTCTAAAATATCATCTACTAAAGGCTCCTCTAATTCTATGGGTTCTTCAATAAATATGTTTTCAATTAATGGTTTTGTATCAATCTCTTCTTCAATCTCTTTATCTTCCGTTTCATGTTCCGGTTCTTCCGTTTCTTGTTTCCAATCTTCTATTTCATGTTCCGGTTCTTCTGTTTCTTGTTTCCAATCTTCCGTTTCATGTTCCGGTTCTTCCGTTTCATTTTTCCAATCTTCCTCAATTTTCATGTTCGTTTGATTTTCCTCAAAATTTGATTCAGGTTTTGGTTCAATCGTTTGAAAAGCCAATTCATCTACTCTTTTTTCAGTACTATTATCATCAGCAGAAACATTAAGAAAAATCATATACGCTGCTCGAAGATTATGCAGGATAATATCTTTTTCTATAGGGGAATAAATATCTAATGCGTTTACTTGTTGTAAACTTTCAATAATCTTTTGAATCACTCCGGTAGGTTTTTCCATATTTTTCAATTTTAAATTTGGTTTAGGTTTAATTTTTTCACTTCACACTCCTTACTACATCTTTATTTTTTTTTCCAAAAAACGTTTTATTCCAAATAATTATTGCAATAATTCCTATTGTAGTACATGCGTCAGCTACGTTAAAAATTGCGGGGAAGAAGTATTCTCCGCCCCATAAAGGGCTCCATTCTGGAATTTTGAAGAGTTTGAAATAGAACATATCCACCACATGTCCGTAGAAACATGGGGCATAGTAACTACCCACTTCTTGACAATTTATAAATGGGATATAATTCCAAATCCATCCATAAAAAATAGAATCGATAATGTTTCCCATTGCGCCTGCAATGATTAAAGACAAAATGATGACAACGCTCCAGTTTGCCTGTTTTTTTTTGATACTTTTAAAGAGGTAGTAAATAATAAAACCGGCAACCCCTATTCTAACAAATGAGAGCAATAGTTTGCCGATATTTTCACCTAAACTTATTCCAAATGCCATTCCTTTGTTTTGAACGAAAGAGATATAGAACCAGTTTTCAAAAACCGGAAAAGCATCTCCTTCAGACATTGTTGATTTCACCCAAACTTTCACAATTTGGTCAATCAAAACAAAAGAGAAGATGATCAGTAATGCAACGCTACTTTTTTTCATTTACTTTAGCATCAAATGAGAGAGTTGCATGAGGTACACACCTGAGCCGTTCTTTAGGAATAAGATTTCCGGTAGCACGGCAAATGCCGTAGGTTTTATTTTCTATACGTACTAATGCAGCTTCCAAATTCTTGATATATTTATCCAAGCGATTTGCCAAGCGGCTGTTTTCCTCTTTTGATAATACTTGATTTCCCTCTTCTAAAATTTTAAAAGTGGGAGAAGTATCAGAAGTGTCATTTCCAACATTGCTGTAAGCTTCCAAATAGATTTCCATTCCTTGTTTTGCCTCAACAATTTTTTCTTCGATGAGGATCTTAAACTCATGGAGTTCTTCATCTGAATATCTAACAATTGTATCTGTATTTATCATATTTTATGGTTAAAAAATCATGTTGCGAAAATAGAAAAAAAACGTAATAAAAGAAAAATAATATAGAAAAGGCGCTTTTTTGCGCCTTAATTTTTAAATTTACAAGAGTAAATATGTAAAGACTAAAATATTGATTCAGTTTTTATTTCTCTTTTTCTTAATCTTCATCATTATAATTTCATTTCCCTCTTCTTCCGAAAGCCAACTATTGCATTGCTTTATCAACAGTTCGTTTTGATACAACAAATACTCAGCACGAAACAGAATTTCATCTTTGATATCTTTCTTATTGTTCATTTGTATTCAGTCTGAGTTAAAAGTTGTTACTCCTCAAAAAAAGTAACATCCTCCCGTTTTTTGAGAGGATATTACTCTATATTAATCTATTTCTCGTACGAGCAATTGCCCGAAAGGTTGAAAAAAAACATAATTAAAACATCCTTTTTATTAGTCAATTATGATCTTTACTACTACTTCTTATAAACCTTTTCGTAATCGGATGGTTCGAAAGAATCATCATTATCATCATCATCTTTACTTGCAATTTCAATATAAGTACCATCACCTCTTTTGATAGATATCTTGTGATATCCGTTTACAGCGCCTGATGCTTTAAATTTTGCCTCATAAAGTCCATCTTTATTTGTTTGGGTAAGAGTAAATGTAACCTCGCTTGAACTTATATAAGAAGTTGACCAAGCATAGCCTCCTATATAAATTTCATTTGATGTGATTTTGTAAATAACATAGCTAGATTCTAAATCCCCCCAATTTCCCTGTGCCCATGCAGGAATTGAAAGTTTGCTTTCGCCGCCGCCGCCGCCGCCGCCGCCACCAGGCAAACCGGGTATATTGTCTTTTTTACAGCCTGCCATACAAGCTAATACCATCAATAGAATGGCAAATAATTTGAAAGAGTTTTTTACTCCTTCTAGGTTCAGTTTTTTTGATTTTTTCATTTTTTATAAATTTAATGGGTTAATTTTTAATGTTTAATGTTTAATGTTTAATGATAGCTTCTTAGTTATATCCAGTCCACCTCTATAGTTTCTCGGCTGAACGCTTTATCAGGAACATTAAGGGTAACTTTAACTGCTTCCATAGTCTTCACATCATCTGTTTCATTATATAATACTAATCCGTTCCATACTGCCATCCTTTGTGTTTTTCCGGTTGGACCGAAAGCAGGTCCACTATAAACCTGGCACAGTTTTCCGGCAACGGTTTTAGTCCCTTCATGAACATACCCGTTTGATAACAAAAATGATGGGGATGCAAAGCAATCGGGTTGAGGAGGTATTAAATTGTAATCATTTTGCATCCATCCTGTAATAGGCAAATAGGTCCAGTATTCTTTGAGTTCGTGATTAACAATAACTATACATTGCATTTTTTCCACATACAAGTCGTTACGTGTAATTATTTTTCCGTTAGATACCCCACCTGTAATAACCATTGTTTCAGTTTGTCCGGTTACAGCATATCTTACTGCTCCACGATCATTGTCAGGATTTGTTTCGGGTTCACCCTCGCCGTCGCCTCCTCCTCCGCCACCGCCAGGAGGTACAATGATACTCGACACAGTTTGGGTTGTGCCACCCGAATAACCGGGTATATCAACAGAATAATCAATTCCTTCTGCTGTAACCTTTGCTTCAACAGGCGTATTTTCAGGAATTTCTACCGACCACTCGCCTTTGTTATTTGTAGTAACTGTTTTTTGAAAGGCTTCTGCTTTTGCTTTTGCCGTTATCGTTACTTTTGCATTAGCAACAGGCTTGTTGTCTTCATCAATTACTTTTCCTTTTAAAATTACAGAGTTCTTAGAAGGTTTGTTACTTTCAGAATCATCTTTTTTACAGCCTGCCATACAGGCTAATACCATCAATAGAATGGCAAATAATTTTAAGAAATTTTTCATGTTTTTGTTTTGTACGTTCATTTTTTATGAGTTTATGGGTTCATTATTTTCCTTATCTTTTCCACATCCTCTTTCCGTTCTTCGGGGATAGCGCCTGCTTGCTCTAAAGCCTCTAAATCGTCTAAAAGGACTTGAGAATAGGTTTCATTTTCTTGATAAATTGTTTGCGACAATTCTTTGTATATTTTTTCTGCTTCTGTAAAACGGTTTTGGAGCAACAAGGCGTGCGCTAAGTTTATTTTAGGTGAAAAATAAGTATTTCCAAATTCAATTACTTCTCGGGCAGCTCTTTCTGATTGGGCGTATTCTTTACTAAAAAGAGAATACCAAGATAAATTGCTTAAAGCCACTTCTAGTTTTGATAAATATGTCTGATCTTTTTCTACAAGGTTTCTATATATTTCTACTGCTTCTTCAGATACTTTCAAAGATTTGCGATATTCTGTAATGATATTATATGTATCCGCAATACTTTGCAAAACAGTGGCTACAAATGGTAAAAATATATTTGGATATTCCTCAGCTAATTTTCTATAAATTTCTAAAGCTTCATCAAATTCTATCAACGATTTCGTATATTCTTCTAATTTATCATGGAAAACCGCAATATTGTTCAGTATAAGTGCTAAATCAACCAAATAGACTTTGGGATTATCCGTAGCAAGTTTTCTAAAAATTTCCAATGCTTCTTCGTATTCTTCCAAAGCTTTCGGGTCTTCTTGAAGCGCTGAGTGTAAATTTGCCAAATTAATCAAAGTGCCTCCAATATCCGGTAAATATACCTTTGGATTTTCACCGACAAGTTTCCTGTAAATATCTAAGGCTCCCTCATATTTTTCCAATGCTTTTTCATTTTCAGTAAGTTCCACATGTATGACCGCCATATTATGCAAACTCAATGCTATATCTGCTAAATACACTTTTGGATTTTCGCTGACCAAGGTTTCAAAAATTTTAATTGCCTCTTCATATTTTTCCAATGCATTTTGATACTCTTTGAAATCGTAATAGATTACCCCCAAATTATTTAATGTATTTGCAAGATCTTCTCTATAAGTGGCGATCTCTTCTTTGGGAAAGGATCGATAGATTTCTAAGGCTTCATTGTATTTTGCCAATGCTTTAGATTCTTCGTTGATGGCTCTATGTAAAATTCCCATATTGTTTAACATCCGTGCTACATTGTCTAAATATTTTTTTGGGTCTTCTATTGCAAGTTTTCTACATATTTCTAATGCTTCTTCATGCTCTTCTAATGATTTCTGATATTCGATGGTAACTCTGTGTAAATTTGCTAAACGTGCCAAAGTATAAGCAATATTAGATAAATATGCCTTTGGATTTTCTTGCTCCAATGCCCTAAAAATTTCCAAACATTGCAGATAATTGCTTTCCGCTTTTTTGTATTCACGTATTGAAAACAAATATTTGGCATACTCAACCTTATTGTCTGTGTTTAACGAATCTACCTGAATCGCTTTTTCGTAGTAAAGCATCGTTTTTTCGTAATCGTTCTTCATGCCGTAGGTTCGTGCCAACAACAACCATTCTTTGATCAGTTCGTTCAAACTGTTTTCCGAAAACTCCTCTTTTGCTTTTGCCGATTCGGT
>JAITUN010000181.1 GCA_031286285.1 Bacteroidales bacterium
TATTTTCCATCTGTATTCAGAAGTGGGGATGTTATAAACTATATTACCACCATATGCACCCACCCTGATTTTAGAGGAAGAAAACTGGCATCACAACTATATGAATTTATAGAAAAATCGTTGCCAAATACCGTTAAAGCGGAATGCGTGTCTACGAGAACATGGAATACCAATATAGAGCATATCCGTTTGCTGGAGAAGCGAGGCTACAAGCTGACCTGTACACTTCATGAGGATCGAAGGGACGAAGATGGAACAATGCTTGATACCGTTTATTATTGCAAGCGAACCGAAAATTAATAATTATTTAGGAGGATAAAAATATGAGTGGACACAGAATCCTGTTAATCACTACCGGTGGAACCATTGCACAAACGCATGATGAAGCAGGGGTGACAACACAAAACAAAGACAGCCAGCCCTTTGCTGAAATGGTAGATAGTATAAAAGACAATCTAAACGAAAAAGCAGCTAGAGGACTTGATCCTGAAATACACGAGATTGAGTGTGTAAGTATCAGACAAGTTCTTAATAAAGATAGTTCTAATGTCGTTTCCGATGACTGGAAAAATATAATTAATACGATAGTTGAAGAGTATGACAACTACGAAGGTTTTGTCATCACGCATGGAACGAACACGTTGGGATACACTTCTGCGGCACTTTCTTTTGCATTAGAAGCTGTAGGTAAGCCGGTCATCCTTACTGGTTCGCAGGTATCATTCGGATATCCCGGCTCTGATGCACCTATGAATCTCGAGAACTCCATACGTGTAGCTGCATATAAAAAAAATAAACATAAGAGATTATGTGGTGTTATGGTCGTATTTGGAAGTATGATTATAACAGGTGTGAGAGTTAAAAAAACCAATGAATTTAACTATGATTCATTTGAAGCGTTTAATTCACCACATACTATAGCTCGAATCGGCAATACTATTCGATTTAATAATATCGCTTTGGATGCACACTTTGAAAAATTTGAGAACGGAAGATTAAGTAGGCAGAGAGACTTAAAGCCTCACGTAAAATTAGAATTCAAAACAGAATGTATAGCTTCTCTCACAGAGTTTCCAGGTACAAGTCCGGATATATTCGAGGCATTAGTTAAACACGCTAATGTGAAAGGTTTTATTTTGCGCTCATTCGGAGCAGGCGATCCTAATGTTTTAGACCTTGAAAAGATAAAAGATGGAACTTACCATGCGAACCTAAATAAAGCATTCCAATATTTGATGGATAAAGAAATTCCCATTATAATCACAACTCAAGCTCCTACTGGAAAAGCTTCTATGGATATCAACGACCCTGGTAGATATGCAGTAGAAAAGTTTAATGCTATTCCTGCGCATGATATGAGTATCGAGTCTATGACGGTTAAATTGGCATGGCTTTTGGGGCAAGGATGCTCATATGACGAAATCCGTAAGCAAATGTCTATTTCATTAAGAGGTGAGATAGCAATACCAGAAAAAAGTATATAACTATATCTGGTGATGCAGTTTAATAATAAGGGTACATATTTTATTATGAAACGAAATTAATGATAGTAACATATTAAATATAGGGCGGTAAATTTATGGCTAATGATATTTTCGTTTTACATAAACAAGGAAATAGCATAGTTGCAAGAGAGGTAATCGATTTTATTAGAAATTTGCCTGCCAAAGTATGGGAGTCGGATGAAAATAATAAAGCTGATGGTAATACAATAGAAGTCAAGAAGTTTAACGAAAACTTAATAGAAGAAAATCTTAGTGAAAGTGATATTTCATCTGTTCTTGTTTGTGTTATAAACGATGAGTTTTTTTATGACTCTCAATGCAGAGAAATATGGTCGTTTTTTTGGAATCACCAAAAAGAAAATAAAAAACAAATTATGTTTCCAGTTTACTTCGATGATATAGATTCTTTATGTTTTCATGATAGCAAAAAAGCTCAAATGCTTGACGAAATAAAACATGGACTTGGCGCATATAAAATAAATAGTAATGATATGGATTTGTTTTATCCATTAGTGTATCATAGTGTAATTTCATTAAAAAACTCATCTCCAAGTAATAAAGGAGGTGATAGCAATGTTCATCAAATAACAACCCCAATTCCTTCAGAAGTAGACGAAGTAGATGAAGAAGATAAAGCCTTTTATAATTTAATGGAAAGACTTGATTCGTCTTTTGCAAATATCCAAAATGAGTATAAAAATAGAAAAGAAAATAGAAAATACGTTGATAAAAAACCTGTATGTGTTATCTATACTGGCGGTACTGCCGGTAGCATTCATGACGATTATGGTGAAATAGTTGAGGCAGATATGTCTAAGTTGATAGCTCGTTTACCTATAATTAAGGATTTTGAGGTCGACATTGATTTTTGCAGATTTGAAAAGTTATTTGATTCATCAAATATGGGTAGCAAACATTGGATAATTATAGCTAAAGTTATAGAAAAATTGTATGATAATTATCAAGGTTTTGTAATTATTCAAGGGGTAAATACAATGGCTTATACAGCATCTGCTTTGTCTTTTATGTTAGAAAATATTGAAAAACCTATTATTCTTACTGGTTCTGAGTTACCGTTAACTGAACCTCATAGCGACGCGCCACAAAACATTCAAAAGGCGATTCATATTGCTGCTCATGAGTTGAGGAACGAAAATATAAATGATATTTGCATACTATTTGGGCGGAGACTAATCAAAGGAAATCGGGCAACCAAACAAATCGCATTAGATACGACTGAAGGCTTTTATGCGCCGAATTATACCCATGATATGACTACAATTTCAAATGACCGATGGTATATTATTAGTCCTCATAAAAAATTTGCTCAAGGAAATAAACCATTTAAAAATAACGGGCAAATGTCAACAAAAAACTTTGTTTGTATTCATGATGTTTATCCTGATATGAACATGGATGTATTTAAGTATATTTGTGAACACCCAAAAATTGAAGCTCTTATTCTTAGAACATATGGAACGGGTGGTGTGCCAGATGGAAACGAATTATTTAAAAAGTGCTTAAAACAACTACAAGAAGCCGATAAACTTGTGGTTATTCTTACACAATGTCCAAGAGGTTCTGTAGAATTTCGTATTGCTGAAACTAATGCAACACTTTTTAATTACGGTGTCATTAGTGGCGGAGATATGGTTACAGAAGCTGCATATTGCAAGCTAAAATATCTACTTTATAAATTTAAAGGTGCGTGTGATATAGCTGGGAAAAAAATAAAAACAAAGGCAATAAAACATTATATGATGGTAAATATAAAAGGTGAGCTTTCAACAAATATGTTTATTATAGACATAGAAAAAATAAATCCAATCGCTGAAATATTAGGTTCTTTTAGGATTGAGTTGTCTAATTTATGGGCGAAAAACCCGGCTCTTTTTGTGATAGGAAACAATGAAGCTGGAAACCCTAATGATTTTGGGGAAAGGACTTTTTCAAAAGATAGCTATGCTGATTTTCCTGCAGACCCCTTCTTTACAAGTGCTGTATTAAGATTGAGCGGAGTAAATATAAAAAAACAAAATATTGACACATCACTTGCTGAGATAGTAATAAATATCGATATATTTATTACTAAAGGAAACGTTGATAAATTATTTGAAAGGAACAAAGGGCATTCACGCTACAGGGGAAATATTGCATTAAAAATTAAAGAAAATCAATTAAGAGAAAAACCATTTGATATAGATGCTATTGATATTGATATTACAAATCGCGCAAATGAAATATTAAGAAAAGAAGAAGAATTTAATATATTTATAAAGTGTTCAAAATGGCATGATGAGCAATCAGAAGAAACCATCGTTTTAATTGATAAAATCGAAAAAATAAATATTTTATTATCTGTAAGAGATAAAGCAAGGCTTGATGGAGATAGATAATGTTTTTAAACATTTTTACATACGAAAATGAACTGAACCGTGCTACAGCATTGTTGAAGCAAGCGGAGGATTGTATACCGCATGATGTTAAAAATGTCATTAAACATTGTGTTGATAACGATGTCGGTTTTGTATTATCACGAAATGTCAAGGCATTATCTTGTAAAGATGCGCGTAGCAAGAGATATCGCTTAGGGCACACGGGGATTCCGTTATATGACGAATTAAAATCAATCGTGTTTAAAGGGAATTATCACGACGGAACCGAGTGTATTATCGCTGCTCATAGCAGAGGGCACTTGGGTATTGATGAACATCGATTATCAGAATTATGCCAAATAAGCGATTCGCTCACAATTATGCCTGAAGAAGAATTAAGAGAACGTTTTAACATGGAATTTGGCACCGTAAACCCTATAACCATAGAAATAAATTCAAAAGGTTTTATTTTGAATGTCTTTGATGTCAGTATAACGCAAATGATGGCAAAAAGCGTGGATACAATGATGACTAACGCCGGAAATCATACTTGGGCTATTGAATTTGACCCAGTAATATTAATGAACTCGTTAAAACAAAGTGTAATTGGGACCATAGCAATACTGGATGCAGAACTTAAACCGTGGGAATTGTCATTTGCAATTAATCCCAAACCTATAGGAATCATAACTGGGAACGGTCCTGATTCCGGTATTTCTTTATGGAACAGAATAAATAACCATTTTAATACCGAATTAGGGCGACATTTCGTTGGTGACATCTCACTTCCTCCAATGCATATCATATCTTTGCCTACAATGGGATTGTCAATGGAATTGGATAAAAGGAATACAGCTACCTGGGAGACTATTAAAGTCGCTGTAGAATTAATGAAAAAAAACAATGTAGAATTATTGGCTTTGGCCTGTCATACTACGCATTATTATACGGATAAAATACGAGAGCTATATGAAAGCGAAACTAGAAAATTTGTTTCTATGGCTGAAACGACAATAAAATATGTGAGAAAAGAAAACATGCGTGATATTGCAATATTAGGAATAAGTCATGTAGCTAATCTTGACAATGGATATAGCGCATATACCCAATTAAAAGATTTAGAAATAGAAACGATCCCCTCAAATGTATTATCGCAGTTTGATGAAATTGGTTACGCTGTAAAAAAAATGAATGATCTTTATAAATATTATCAACAATTATTAAACTTGATTAAAACAAAAATCAAGTCAAAAAATGTAATAATAGCCCTTACGGAGCTATCTATATTATATGAACAGTTTCATAAGGAAAATAATAAACAAGAGGATAAGCGTAGAAGTGAAAAAAAGATTATCGATCCGCTTGATTTATATGCCCGTGAAATCGTATTGCAAAGTATGATTGGTAATAAAGGAGATATAAAATCATGTCCGATGTGATTATAGAAAAATTAAAATGTCGTGATGTAAAATGGTTAATAGAAAACCTTTTCACTGACAGAAAAACGCTTTTTACTGACAGAAAAAAGTTTTTTACTGATGTGGGTGAAATTTTTCTAAATAAGTTGTTTGGCGAATCCGAAGAAATACGGAGTGAGTACATAAGAACTCAATATAATAAATTGTCTTCAGAACAGCAGGCAATAATAAAAAATAAATTAATTCAACTTGACCCTGGGAATATTTTGTTATTGAATGTCGGTGATCTTATAGGTTTAAATGTTAAAGGAATAACGTTCTCAGTAAGTGGTTTATCACTTGAACCGACATCTATTTCTTTTGGTGGAAATGATGTTATTGACACCTTTATTAGTAAAGTTTATTCAAAGATAGAAAGCACTTGTTTTATTATAATAGATTTTTCTGCGAGTGAACCTGTAAGGTACGATGTAATGTTGCAATTATTAGCCAATATACATGGCTATTATAGGGGGCAAAATAACGACACAAAGCAGAATGACAAAAAAACAAATCGAGGGTGCTTAATTTATGGAACTTCTGATGATAATTCTATGGAAATGATAAAACTATTAGCGGAAACTATGGGTATAAAAATTATTAAAAAAAATGATGATACTGAATATATAAAAGAAATCGATAATTTACTGAATGATTTCGGTTATAGTGCTAGACCAGATACTCAAGCGAAAAAGCGCGATTTATTAAGATATATATCTGAGATTAAAGAACATTGTGAACAGATGAAGGAAAACTATCGTACTACTAATAAAGACAAATGCAATTTTTATACAAGAAAGATTCACGAACTTAATAACGAAACACTGATTTTAGCAGCCGAGAACGATAATTATTCGAATACAATAATTTTATTAGAAAACATTAGAAAATCAATCGAGTTTAAAAAGGAAATCCCAAAATGAATAATAAAGAAGTATCAAAATTCTATGTAAAACTAATCTCATTGCTACGTATTAAAGAAAGTGTACTTACATTTTTAAGCGGTATGTTGTTATCAATTTCTATAAACATGGCTACCAACTTGATAGAACCAACAGGAATTAAATCATTTACTTTAGTATTTGCTATGCCTATTGTTTTAATAGGCATAGCAAGTATTCTTCTAATGATGATCGCAATAATGATTAGACCTGTTCATGTAGAGTACGATAGAACCTGTAGTAACGATGATACGGTAGTAGAAACGATGAAATTAGATGCAAAAAACGCAGGCATTCCAGGTGGAGACATTTGGGCATATTATATGCTTATGATATATCCCCAAAAAACCAAAATGTTAATTTTCCGTTTAATTTCCTCCTTTTTATTAATAGTTGTAGCCTTTATGATCCCTTTTATGTTTAGCGTGATATGAGATTGAAGTTATGATATGGAATATGACAACTAATGAAATAATCGCTCAGATTATTGGAGTTATTTTGATTGCATTAACATTTTTTACTCCACAAGTTAAATCACGAAATGGTATGCTATTCGTTATATTACTTGCAAATATAGCATCGTGTGCACAATTTTACTTTGTTTCAGCTACAGCCGGTTTTTTTGCATTAATCGTAGCTACTATACGCTCTCTTGTGTATTGGCTTTATGCAAGAAAAGAAAAACAAGCTCACATTTTAGTGTTTTTCCTTTTTTTAATTTTGCAAATTGGAGCAACAATATTAGGTTGGGTAAGTTGGTGGTCATTTTT
>JAITUN010000254.1 GCA_031286285.1 Bacteroidales bacterium
GTTTATGTTGCTGATTATGACGGAGATGTGTTGTATCTTGAAGCAGATGTTTCTATAGACGAGCCGCTGGCAGAAGAGGCAGAGACAGGGACGGAAGCGGAGGCAATTTCCGACGATAACGTAACAGATTGTAGATGCAAAGGCGTTTCGCTTTACGGGAAAGTGAAGATTGTAGATGTTTTTCCCGATTTCAAAGTGAAGATTGTAGATGTTTTCCCCGACTTGAAAGTAAAGTTTGTGGATGTTTTTCCCGATTCATGTGGCAAATGGCAAATAGTAGATGTCTTCCCCGACTTTACCATTCAAATAGTAGATGTCTTTCCCGATTTTACCATTAAATTAGTTGATGTCTTTCCGGGAATGCCGTGATAAATAAAACCTAAATACCCAATTTATATGAAACGAAAATTAATTTTAATGATTTTAGCGGTTTGCATGGGCTTGATATGCTCTTATGCACAGACTGCTTCGCAAGATGAGCTTTTGAAAATCCTGAAAAATGAGATAGACAGAGGAATGACACTTTATCAAAAAGCCGACATTCCGGTTTATCTTATCAGTTATCGGGTTGACGAGGTCGAATCGTACATCATCACGACTTCGTTTGGCACATTAACGAGATCCACCCCAAACAAGGAACGGATTTTGACAGTTCAGATTCGGGTAGGCGATAAAGAGCTGGATAATTTTCATGAACTCAGGGACGATGCTTCGGCATACACCGGCGCACGTTACACAAGAATCAATATCCCTGTAGAAAATGATCCGAAAGCCATCTCTTTAGCTTTATGGGAAGCCACCGAAAAAGAGTATCGTAACGCCGCTGCACGTTACGAAAAAGTAAAAGCCAACGTAGCAGTTAAAGTAGAAGCCGAAGATAAGGCACCGGACTATACTGACGTAACTCCGGTACAATACTACGAAAAACCACTTAAAATGTCAGATTTCAAATTTAATGTTACAGATTGGGAAACCCGTTTAAAAAATTATTCGGCACAATTTGTAGAGACCAAAGAGATTTTAGACGGAAAATCCACCTTGCGTTTTTCTATTGAACGAAAGTATTTTGTAAATAGCGAAGGAACTTCCATCGCTCAAAACAATACCTATTGCCATGTTTTTCTTTCGGTGATGGCGCAGGCGGATGACGGTATGGAACTTCCTTTGTCTCAATCTTATTTCGGACACAGTCCGCAAGATTTGCCGGATAATAATACTATGATGCAGGACGCACAAGAGGTTGCCAAAACCGTGATAGCCATGAAAACAGCGCCTGTAGTTGACCCTTATACCGGTCCGGCAATACTGTCTAACGATGCTGCCGGCGTATTTTTCCATGAAATATTCGGACACAGAATAGAAGGTTCCCGTCTAAAACAAGAAACAGACGGACAAACGTTTAAGAAAAAAGTAAGTGAAGTGGTATTGAATAAAGATTTCTCCGTGATTTTCGACCCGACCATTGCTACCTATAAAGGTATCCCGCTTAACGGAAGTTTTAAGTATGACGATGAAGGAGTTAAGGGAGAAAAAGTAGTTATCGTGGACAAAGGCGTTTTAAAGAATTTTTTAATGACCCGTACCCCGATTAACGATTTTCCAAAATCTAACGGACACGCAAGAGCACAATCGGGATTTCAACCTGTTTCCCGCCAATCAAACTTAATTGTTGAAACCGAAAAGCCTTATACCGATGCGCAATTAAAAGAGATGTTGATAGAAGAGGCAAAAAAACAAGATAAGGAATATGGATATTTCTTTGCCAGAGTAACGGGTGGTTTTACCATGACAGGAAGATTTATTCCCAACTCATTTAATGTAACACCGTTGGAAGTATATCGCATATTTGTGGACGGTCGTCCCGATGAATTGGTGCGCGGTGTGGATTTAGTAGGTACGCCTTTGGCAATGTTTTCGCAAGTTGAAGCAGCAGGCGATACGCCCGGAAACTTTGCAGGAACCTGCGGAGCCGAATCAGGAGGCGTTCCCGCCGGATGCTGTTCCCCTGCCTTATTTGTAAAACAGATAGAAATGCAGAAAAAAGACAAATCTCAAAATCGTCCGCCAATTATGGAAAGACCGTAAGACAATTATGAATTATGAATTACGAATTAAAAGATTTAAAATCATGAATAATATCAGAAAATATATCACATTAGCCATAGTGGCGTTTTTATGTTTGAACATTGGCTACGCTCAAACAGAATCTTTTGAAAGCATCGCTTTTAGAGCCATGCAGGATGAAATGAACAGAAACATGTCCGATCTTAAATTGGATAAACTAAAATCACCCTATTACCTCAGTTATCTAATCACGGATGCTAACGTGTATAGTGTTGAGGCTCAACTTGGAGCTGTCGTCAAGGTGATTGACAAACCGCTGAGAAATCAGGAAACTTCGGTTTTGGTGGGCAGTCATCAACGAAACAATCTCAACTTTATCAACGAAAACAAGTTGTTCGGTTGGTCTGGAGATTCTTTTAATATACCGATGACTTTGGAGAACAATTATGATGCCATGCGCCGTAGCCTTTGGGTGGAAACGGATGTACAGTATAAAGAAGCTACAGAGTTGGTTGAGGCAAAGTTTGCAGCGATGAATCAACAGAATATACCCGAAGAAGAGGCAAATTTAGCCGATTTTTCAACTGTTTCACCCCTAAACAAAATAATTCCTTCCCCGAAAATAACTTTTGATAAAACCAAAATAGAATCTTTAACAAAATCTTTGTCTGCCGTTCTTTCAAGCTATCCTCATCTTACCAAATCGGGAGTTAATACTTACATTTATACCGCCGATGCTTTATACATCAATAATGAAAAGATACAGTATAAAGTTCCGTTTTCTTTGGTCTGCGTCAGGGTTTATGCAGAAGCCGTAGCCATAGACGGAGAACCTTTAATAGATTATATCAACTTCTATTTCAATACGCCCGACCAAATACCTGCTTTGGAAGTTTTAAAACAACAGGTCAATCAAATGGCGACTTTGCTAACGCAACTGCGTATGGCACCGACCATTCAAGAATCTTATAGCGGACCGGTGATGTTTGAAGGTGAAGCTGTAGGAGAGATTGTTTCTCAATGTTTTGTGGATAATCCCAATGGACTTTTAGCTGCCAAAAAACCTGTAATCAGCAGTCCGGTACTGCTTCAAAGGTATGGACAATACCTCCCCAAAGAGAATAAATTAGAACAACTTACCGATAAAAAAGTCATCTCGAGAGAACTTTCGGTAGCAGCCGTTCACAACCGGAACACATACAATGAAATGCCGCTCATCGGATACTACGAAGTTGATGCTCAAGGCGTTGTCCCCGCGTCCAAAACCGTGCTTATTGAAGACGGCGTCCTCAAAACTTTATTAACCAATAGAGTGCCTACCCTGCGAAATAAAAACTCTAACGGGCATTGTGTGTTTGCCATATCAGACGGCGCATTGACAGGAACTTTAGGCTCCGGAATTATTGAATTAACCTCCACCGAAACCAAAAGCTATCAGGCGTTGAAAGAAGCCTTAATTGCCGCCGCCAAAGAAGAGGATTACGAATATGCCTATATTGTGCGTAAAATGGCAAATCCCATGGCAGGCGTTCCGGGTCTTTCCGCCTTTGTCGCCGCTTCAAATACCGGAACTTTTGGAATTTCACGACCGATATATATTTACAGAATATCCGTAAAAGACGGCAAAGAAGAGTTGATTCGTTCTGCTAAAATAGCCGACTTGTCTTTAAAATCGTTCAAACGAATTATCGGCGTAGCTGATACCCAAGAGGTGTATAACACGCTTCAAAAAGGGAAACAAAGCGGCTATTCTTCCTATCAGTCTCAATTTGCTTTAGTAGGCGCTCCCGCCAGTTTTATTGTACCGAAAGCTATTGTGTTTCAGGAATTGGAAGTAGAAAAAGATAAGGATATTGTATTGAAAAAAGAGCCAATAGTAACAAGTCCGTTGCTGTCGGGGAAATAAAGACGGTTGAGTTGCTGGTAATTATTGATGTCTTTAAGGGGCTGTTATACTTTTAAGACAGCCCCATTGATGTAAGGGCTTCGCTTTTTTTTTGTGTGTTATATTTGCAAGGTTTTATGGTTATTTGTTTGTTTTTCCGGCAAATTTTTTCCACTTTTTTCAGTTGTATCTGATTGATACAACTAATATTATATGGTTTTTAAGGAACGACTATTTATATTTCGGTCTATCCACATTCCGAAACTGTCGGCAAAAAGTTCCTTCTTGTTTTTGGCATATATATCTGTTTTTTACTTCTTTTGTTACAACTGGTTTTACTTCTACATCAATATCTATTCCACCCGGTAGAGGTAGTCGCCGGCTTTCCGCTGATAATACGGTTTAAATTCAGCCGGAGCGGTTTTTACGGTTTCTCTGACGCCATCTTCCTTGCCTTTTCCTTTGAAAAACTCTTCGGGGTTGCTGTATTGCTGGTTATGTACTTCCGTTGATTCCCGTCTTTCTTCTTCTTCGCGTTGCAATTCGGCTTTTTCAGACTTCAACAGTCGGGTTACAATATCTTTTTGACGGCGCAACGTTTCATTGGTAATATTTCTGTTGATGATGTCGGTTTCGTTGCGTTC
>JAITUN010000289.1 GCA_031286285.1 Bacteroidales bacterium
TGAGTTTCCGTCCGACAATATGCTGATGGAGATTCATGTGTTGCGGGCGATAAAATCTTACGCGAAAATTAATAATTTGGTGGCGAGTGTTGAAAACTAGCATATACCTAGACACTACCGTCATAAGTGCTTTGTTTGACAAACGAACCCTGGAGAGGATGGGGTTGACAAAACAATTTTGGGGGGAAATAGATGAGTATAATGTTTTTATTTCGGAACTGGTCATTGATGAAATAAAAGGGGCTCCTCAACCTTTGCAAGATGCTATGTTAAGGAAAGTTGAGAATTTTATGATATTGCCTATTACTGATAATGTACAGAAAATGGCAAATGTTTATACCGAAAACGGCATATTCCCCAAAAAATATTCAGACGATGCCTTGCATACCGCATTAGCATCTGTCAATCAAATAACAGTATTGCTAAGTTGGAATTTCACACATTTAGTAAAATTAAAAACACGCAGAATGGTTGCGCTTGTGAATACAATACATAATTACAACCCTATTGAACCCAAATTGTCCATTAGGTGATTTATTCACACATCTTGCAACTGTAACTCGTTATAAATCAACAGATTACGCTAATGGTGTCCATTAGAAAACATCCCAAAAAGAGAGGAAATATGGCTAATGGACAATTTGGGTTGAAATTATTACACCGCCGGAGCTGTAAAAAAATTCAAGAGGAGAAATGTACTTTTTGAAAAAACTGTCGATTGTACCTAAAAAACACACGGGTCACTTCTCCGGAATTTTCATCATAACAGTCATCTTTAATTTCTGTTGATTACAGCGCGATACATTAATAAGTTTTCAATTTCACGATATGGTTGTGTTAGATTATGTTCTTTTTTTAATTTTTCCTCTATTTTGTTGTACACCTCTTCATTAAAATAATTATCAATGAAATCTTTTACACTTTTATTCAGGTCCCATTTTTTTTCTTGTGTGATATTTTCAGTTTTTACATCTTCAAGGTACTGTTGCAATCTACACAAGTAGAAACGCCAAGCACGATAATTTTCCAATATATCGGGAATTTTAAGCATGTCTTCAAATAAAGAAAATAAGATTCCAAAACCTTTTTTTAATCTACTGTATGTTTGTAAGTTCATACGCGATTCAATCGCTTCTATTTGCTTTTTATTCAGCTTTGCATCATCATCATGTTTTTTCCATAGTGTGTCGTTAGCACGTATCTGTTCTTTTAAATTAAAATACAGAAGTATTACACAAGCAGTTTGCACAATTAAAGCACTCATCCCGCCAACAGCAGTCGCAATACAGAATGTTCCTGCACCCATTTTACATTCAATAATTGGAATTGCAATAATACTAATTACAACAGATGCTATCACTAAAATTGCAATGCCAATGCCTTCTACAATTCTTTTCACTTTTTCCACCTCATATTTTCATTTTTTTACCGTGTTTTGTTTAGCCAATCCTCAAGTATTTCAATTTGGTTACTATTTTTTATAACTTTCTTAAGCATTTTACGAATTGATTCTTTGAGTAGCTTATCATTTATTGGCAATTCAAAGGTTTTCATATCAATGTGTTCTTCCGAGTGAATTTCGGATGTGTTCTTCCAAATTCTTTTATCTTTTAATATCCTTTTATGTTCGAATTTTAAAAAATTCAAGAAAGAAACGCCAACAATTATACAATTTACAGGGAAATTCCTGTCACCCCTAGGTGGAACATCGTTTGGCGAGATGTATCTTTTTATAGAATCAAAAACTATATTGGGTAGCTTTGTATCTATGCAGGAGTGATATAAATATTGAATGCAACTACAAAATTTTTCTGAAAAGAATGTTCCTTTTTCTGTTACGTCATAGGCGAATTCTTTTTTTTCAACATTAAATAGCTGTTTCAACATTCCGCTTTTTTCCAAATTATTTATACAACTTTCACAATCATCCTTAAAAAAACCTAATTGCTCCATTATATTTATAATATTACTACTGTACAAATTATTTTTATCTAAAATTTTAATTGCTTCAAGGATATATATATAAATAAAAAGAAATGGTTTTTGCTCTAACGTGTCAATAAAACCAAAGTGATTAAAACGAACCGTTCCGTCATCATTTTCCATTCCTTGTGCATACATTTCTCCATTAAGATAAAAATTAATATCTTCAAATATATTAATATCTTCATCTATTTCTTCATCGGTGTAAGGTATTTCTTTGTTGGTTCTCCAATAATACCTAAATGCAAGGTATTTAGATAAGTATAAACGGCTATAAAGGAAGCTTCTATAGTTTGAATTCCATATTTTTTTCAAATTTACCTCTTCAACATTATGACTCTTTGTCAGAATACGATCTAGAATTTTAGCCATCTTTGTAGTCTCTTTTGCATATTTTGACTCCTTTATAAATTTAGCCCTTTTTTCAAGGATTTCTTTAATGGTACCTTTTTGTATTGAATCGTCCATAAATATTTTTCTTGACCGTACTTTCAAATAACTTTGCAAATTACGGTGTTTTGGTTGTGTTTTATAACGTTTTTCAAATTCTACAAAAGTGCTGTCCCGCATGGCTATAAATATCAATTCATTGTCATTTCCGGTTCCATCTGAATCTGGACTTACAGGGAAATCTAACAATTCCTCGATTAGCTCCTCATATTTGTCTTTGCTTGATGGATTTTCAAAATTGATATTGTCAACCCCATCAACTATATATAAAATTCGATAACCGCAGTTTAGGATAAAGCCTCGCAATGTCTCTCCTAAAAACTTCCAACTTTTGAATAGTGCAGAATCTTTATTTTCAAGGAAAACATGATCAATAAGATAACTAGTTTTTCTGGTAGGTGCAAACGGCGTTCTTTCTTCTCCATCTCTTTTCCATGTTCTTTCATCTTTTGAAATAATTTCTTCAAGATAGCTTAAATAGTCGGTAATTTTTGTACAGTCTTGCTCACGTAGCTTACTTAGCCTACTTTGAAAAAACATTTGTAAATCTTCATAGTGTTCTTCTTCTTTTTTAGTTAATTTTATTTTGTTAATATTGTTTTCACCACTCTCACTTAAATCTTTATATATTCTTTTAATTAATTCACTACTGGTACACTTGTTTCTTTTATCAACTTCCGGGTCATGTGGGTCTTGGTAAGGGAATTCTTTGAAACGTTTACAAAAGACATAAAGCAATTGGCCTAAAAAATACTCTTTAGTAGAGATTAACACTTCTTTACGCCCCTTTGCTTTCATCTCACGTTCAAATTTTTTAGACATACTTTCACGTAAATTGTATAATTTCTCTACATCTAATCTTATCCAAAATATATTGTTATCTTCCAGTTTTTTATTTTTGTCCCCTAACCATACGTTTTGAGTAATTGTTTTTCCTGAGCCTTTTTTGCCTAATTGAAATGTAAGTTTCCTCTGTAGCAACTTTAGTTGTCCGTTTTCATCTGTATCTAATAATTCACATAAATCTTGGTAACATTGGTTATAGGCAAAAAGGTTTCTGAATTTATACGCATTTCTTGGATTAAAATTCTGGTGTCCCCAAATAGCGTCTTCGGCGTCTTTGTAAAAGTTCATCTCATTTGGGTTATGATCGTCTAAAAAATCTGAGACTCTGCTAGTTCGTGCGCCACCTTTCAATCGCACTTCTAGTTTTTTTGCAATGTCGCCATTTTCTATCGGTTTGGTAAAAACAGAATTATTGCTACTACTCATATCAAACAATGGTTTGTTGTTAAGTACTCTCAAAATCTCGTCCGTGTAGTAATTCAAATTTCTCTCGTTTGATTTGTTTTTCTCCACTTGTATATCCTCCTTTGCCAATACCAAAACTAACGGTTATTTTTTTAAGTTTATATTTTTAATAAATCTTCAAAACCTCCATCAAATATTTCAACACCCTCACTCCTGAACACAAAGCACAGAGAGGCCATTGCCCTTGTCGTTGTTGTTCTCGTTCACGTTGTCGTTGCCCGAGTTCATGTTCCGGTTCCACGCGTTGCCGCTTCCGTTCTCCGTGGCGCTCCACCAGTTGCCGTTACTGCCGACATTGAAGAAATTGCCATTGAGATTGCGGTTGCCGCCGGGCAGAGCGGAATCTTTTACTCAGCTACAAAGAGATTTCTTATGCAGAAAAATTTTTGCAGCTATTCCATGCTCTCCCGCGTTAGCGGCGGGGGGGAGCGTTCCGCTGGACTGATTAAGGGTCGCTCCTGCAAACCTAAAGTTGATATTGCAGAACTCCGCCCTGATACAAACTAAAAATAATATTTTCGACCGCCTTACGGCGGAACAGTTTAAAAAACTTTTTTATTGAAAAACAAAGTCAAAGTCAAAACAACACCCCATGCCGCAAAAAAACGCGGCTTGGGTGGAGACATGCGATGGCTACGCTATCGCACGTCTCTTCAGTCCTGGAGGCAAAGCACAGAGAGGCCAGTGCCCTTGACGATGAAGTTCTCGAACACGTTGCCGTAGCCCGAGCCCATGCCCCGGTACCACGCGATGCCGCTTCCGATCTCCGTGGCGCTCCACCAGAAGCCGTTACTGCCGACATCGAAGAAATTGCCACTGAGAGTGCGGCTGCCGCCGGGCAGAGCCGAAAAGCCAAAATCATCGGTACCATCCCAATCAGGTGACCTCGATTTAAGCCTCGTGCCGGCTACATTACCGCCAGCCGCCTCAACCAAATCATTCCAGTCCG
>JAITUN010000292.1 GCA_031286285.1 Bacteroidales bacterium
TGCGTAGGAGGCGTTTGTCGCTATGTTCCCCAATCAACCGGATTAACTTTATCCATAACAAGTTCTTTTTAAAATTTTGAAATAGTATTGAAGATGAAACAAATAAATAAAAATATCTATCGTTTATTTTTGGTTGTTGCCTGTGCAATGATATGGTGTTTTTCGGGATGTGAAAAGATAGAAGACCCGTACTATACCATTGACCCTGAACCTCGGGATACATTATCTGCTGAATCCTTTAAAAAAGTTTTACTAGAAGATTATACAGGAATGCTCTGCATTAATTGTCCGGCGGCAGCAAGATTAGCGGAAGAAATTGCCGCTGCTTCCCGCCATCGTGTAATAGTGATGGCGGTACACGCAGGCGAATTGGCAAAACCACAGAATCCTCCTTTTGATTTAGATTTACGATGCCCCGAAGGACTTGCTTACTTCAAAGACTTTAACCTTACAGGAAATCCTATGGGCGTTATTAACCGTATTCAAAGAAGCTCCGGAATTTTCCAATACTCCTCATCCGAGTGGGCAAAAGCCATAGAAGCCGAACTGCAAACACCGATGACCTTTAAATTAAAAGTTGAAGGTTCGCTCATAGACAACGGAACCGCCATCAACGCCAAAATCACCTACACCGCAACAACAGAAACCGCAATAGAATACAATCTGCTTGTCTTTTTGGTCGAAGACGGCATTATCGGATGGCAAAAAGACGGCAGCAATATTGATAAAGAATATGTTTTCCACAACGTTTTAAGAGAAACGTTGCACGGAGATGCTCACTACGGCATTCCCATCGAAAAACCCGTAGCCGGAGTAGAAAAAACCTACCAATTCGACAACTACAAAATCAAATCCATTGACAAAAAAGCCGAAAACTCAACCTATAAACTGATTGTTACCATCACACAAAGAGACAGCAGGTATATTGAGCAGGTGGAGATGTCTGAACTATGATTTCCATAAGATTAACAGGATGAACATGATTGAAAATCGCACTATGGAAAGTGCGTTTTGTTTGAGAAAATGCACTTTCCATAGTTCGTTTTAAAAATAAAGTTGTATCTTTGCAAAAAATTTGTTCAAAATGGAGTCATTAATTAAAAGTTTTAAAGATTTATTGTTGCTCACACCGCTCGATTTTAAGCGTTATCTCTATTCCGAAATCGCATGGGGCGACAGAATGATTGGAATTGTTGGACCTCGTGGCGTGGGAAAAACCACAATGGTTCTTCAATATATCAAAGAAAATCTTGATGTTAATGAGACGCTTTATGTGCAAGCAGACGACATCTATTTTTCTAATCATACCATGCTTGAGCTTGCAGAAGAATTTTCAAAAAACAGAGGTAAATACTTGTTTATTGATGAAATTCACAAATATTCAGGTTGGTCGCAGTCGCTGAAGTCAATTTACGATTATTTTCCTCAAATGAAAGTTGTGTTTACAGGCTCGTCAATTTTGGAAATTCTCAAAGGCAGCGCCGATTTGAGCCGTCGGGCTTTGATGTTCAAATTGCAGGGGTTATCATTTCGGGAATATCTGTTTTTCTTTCACAATATCTCAGTCGAAACGTACAGTTTGCAGGATATTTTGGAACATAAAACCGATAATTTCCCTGTTCGCCACCCGTTACCGTTGTTCAAGGATTATCTGCGGCGTGGCTACTATCCGTTTGGAATTAACGACACCATGTTTTTACACCGATTAAATCAGGTTATTATTCAAACATTGGAAACCGATATTCCGATTTATGCAAATATGAATGTTGCGACAGGTAAAAAGCTTGGCAAACTGCTGAAAATCATCTCTCAAAGCGTTCCATTTAAACCCAATTTTACAAAAATTGCAAAAATGCTGGAAGCAAGTCGCAACAATATTGACGATTATTGTTATTATATGGAATTGGCAGGTTTGATTATGCAGTTGCGGGATATGAGCGAAGGAATCGGACAACTTGGCAAGGTTGATAAAGTTTATTTAGACAATACAAATTTGATTTTTGCACTTGCCGAACAACAACAAGAAACAGGCAACATTCGTGAGACCGTATTTTTCAATCAAATGCGTGTTAAAAACGAGGTTTTTCGTTCCGAAAAAGCCGATTTCAATATCAATAATATAACTTTTGAAGTCGGCGGAAAAAGCAAAAACCAAGAGCAAATCAAAAATCTCAAAAACGCATACATTGTGAAAGATGATATTGAATATGGTTATCAAAATATCCTCCCGCTATGGGCGTTTGGACTGTGTTATTAGTAAAAGACTAAAAAAAATCAGTATCATAAAATTTTTTTATCTTTGCACAAGAATTTATTAAACATAAAAATTATGAAGAAAGTATTAATTACATTATCATTTGTTTGTGTGGCAGCGGTTTGTTCTGCCCTTCCAAACTTTGGCGCAAAAATTGGAGGCAATTTTTCAAAGTTTACAGTAAGTAAAAGCGAAGCGAATTATTCATTTCAGCCGGGTTTTGATATAGGCTTTTTTGCTCGTATTAAGCATCATAAGATGTATGTACAGCCGGAATTGGTTTATTCGTACCAAACTACCAAGTACACGTATGATGATCTCACGGGTAAAACAGATGTCAAAAATCATACCCACAATCTTAATATTCCCGTTTTAGTGGGATATAAATTGGTTGATGTTAAATTGACCAATGTGAGGGTATTTTTAGGACCGGAGTTTAACTATGTATTATCAGAAAGTACAGATCTTGATCTCCGCACTCCGGCAAATATCGCAGGTTGCATTGGAGCAGGCATTGATATTGCTATGCTGACCTTGGACTTGAGATATGGCTACACCTTCAACAAAGCCATAAAAGACGATGAAGCCAAAATCAACCCACACAACAACGTGGTTGCCATCAGTCTTGGATGGAAGTTTTTATAAGATTTTTTGTTTTCATAATAATTTGATGAAGCCGGCTTGTCCTCACCCACTTGGACGGGTCGGTTTTTTT
>JAITUN010000014.1 GCA_031286285.1 Bacteroidales bacterium
CAATAAACCAGCCTTTAAAAGGGCAGTTGGGTTGCGAAGCATTGGAGATAGAGCCTATCATTGCGTGAAAAGTAACCGGTATCGGATTTTGAGCGCCAACGGGGAGGGTTCCGGTACTCGGGTCTAAGGTCAGTTCAAAATGTCCCACTCCAAACGATGCTGAAATAGTATGGTTTGCCGTAACATTTTCAAAGGTGTAACTTCCGGAGGCAACGGCAGCGGGGTTATTCGTGCCATCCACCAGCACTTGGGTAATTTCGTATCCCGGGTTCGGAGTGATAGTGAAAGTTTGGTCTTCGCCATAGTTTACGGTAGTTTCTCCAATCGGGTCAATGGTTCCGTTTGCACCGGCGGTGGCTGTGATGGTGTAAGTCTTTTTTTGGAAATTTGCCACAAAAGTTCTGTCTTTAGTTACTGTAAAAGAATATTGTGGATTTGTAGCAACGGGAGTACCGTCTTCGGTCCAGTTGATAAAATTGTAGGCTATGTTGGGGGATGCGTTAATAGTGGCAGTTTCACCATTAAGAAAATCACCGCCACCGGTTACAGTTCCTCCTTCAGTTGGATTTGCGGAAACAGAAACAGTATATGTTTCAACCTGTCCAATAGTGTATAATCCAATCAATTCCGCTTCTCCTGCAATAGAACCTCTCACAAATGCTACTCCGGTAGCAGGGTCAAGTTCAACTAATTTTCCCTCATCTTTTGTATTGCACATTGCCCAGAAGAGGCGTCCGGTGTTGTGGTCAAATGCCATGGATTGAATATAATAGGGCAAAATTCCCGTATTACTGATAACAGTAATGGCGGCATTGGCTTTGTCAATGGCGCACAAATTACCGTCTCTGTCAATGGCGCACAAATCTCCGTCGTTGCTGCAGGCTAAAGTGAAAAGATCTCTTGCGATCAACCCCACCGGTGTCATTGCTCCTGTGGTCATGTTTATGGTAACCAAATTGGTGCCATCCGGTGTCAGTTCAATACCATACATCACTTCGGTTGTAAAATCATACGCCATATCTATCGGATTGGCTGTAACCGGCGATGCGGCAACATCAGTCCAGGTATTAGTTGAAATCTTTACAAAATTCACAGGAGAATATTCATTTATGGTATAGGTATAGAAATATCCGTTCACAAACTCTCCTGCGTGCATCCAGGTTGCCGGGGGCGCCGGCAAATAATTGTTTACTTTCGTAATATTTACAGGATTGTTAGAGTGAAACGAAATAAAGCCGTAGGGAGGCGATGAGAAATCATTGTCATAAATTCTGTACCCAAACAGTTGCACCACTTCCGGAGAGAAGTTGGCAACTTTTTTGATTTTAAAATCGTTAATGGGCAATGGGTCACCTGCAACTATAACAGTAACTTTAACTTCATACGTTTTTAGTTCGGAGAGGTCTAACGTGGCATTGAAAGTATATTCAGCCTGACCGAGACTTGGGATTGAGCCGGTGTATGTTTCAGTAGCAATCTCTGCTCCATCGAGTTCAAGTTTTACATTAAACCCTGTGATCGGGGCGCTGCCGTTGTTTTGAATCAAAACTTTAACCGGTTCGCTTGTAGTTAACCCTTCGCCGGAAGATGGAGTGATAATGGAGACTATTTCTCCATCAATATATCCATCGAAATTATAGATTAAAATATCATCAATAAACCAAAAATCTGCCATATCGCCCGCATATTTGAAAGCAAAATAGACGGTTTCTCCGGCATAAGTGTTACTTATGGGAATGGATATTTTTGTCCATACTTCATCTTCTAATTCGGTTCCTGTAAGATGTTTTATTTCTGTAAATGTGGATGTTGCGGGATCGTTTCCGGTAGTTGATATCCAAACCCCGTTGTACATATTAAACATAGACCACAAATGGTAAGACCAAAATTCAAGTCTGAAGTTTCCGGAATTAGGAATCTCTATGGGCGGCGACACCAACCAACTTTCCTGCATACCAACTGCAATCCAGTGCTGAGCAGAGGCTTCTCCGAGATGTTTTTCCATAGTAGTTCTTTCCCAAGTTCTTGGACCTCCTGAGTTAAACAGTGTCCAACAAGCCGGCGGGAAGATATTGTCCTCAAATCCTTCGGTAAATGGAAACTCATTGACCACAGAACAACTTACATTTCTGACCATTATGGTTTTGGAGTCGTTACCGGATATTTCGTCATTGGGAAGATTTACCGTTACGGTTATTTCATACATATTTACTGCCGAAAGGTCTAAAGTGGTTGCAAAAGTAAAATCAGCCTGATTAATAGGGAGAATAGTCCCTGTAAAGGTTTCGGTTGCTTTTACCACACCGTCAAGTTCCAAAATTACCTCAAAACCGGAGATAGGGTCGTTGCCGTTATTTTTAATTACCACTGAAACCGGTTCACTGTTGGTAAGATTTGAATGAACGCCTGCTGTCGGTGTTGTAATGGCAAGCAACTCAGCATCCACAAGGTTGAGTTCATATACTGAAACGTCGTCAATATACCAGATGTCTGCCCAGTTGCCTTCATATTTGAAAGCAATATAAATAGTTTCACCGGCAAAATCATTACTTAAAGGGATGATAATTTTTTTCCAAGCATCTGAAATATCATTTCCTGTCAACTCTTTATATTCGAAAAACGTTCCGGCTACGGGGTTAGCACTTGAAGTAGATACCCAAACCCCTGCGTAACCGTCGCTGTGATATTGGGGCCAACGACTAAAAGACCAAAATTCCAACAAATAATGACCCGTATTTGGAACGGTTATTTGTGGCATAACCAACCACCCTTGTAAGAAACCCGGTGTGAAAGCCGTATGACCGGCAGAGGCGCTTCCGCTATGCACAAATTCAGCCTCAGTATTTTTCGCCCAGGTTTCGCTTCCGCCCAATGCGTGTACGTCCCAACATTCCGGTGGGAAAGTAGCGCCCTCAAAGTTTTGAGTATAGGGGAAAGTAGTAATTGGCGGACAAGTAGGACCGCTGCCCGAACCGGTAACTGAAACATCATCAATGTGCCAATAATCAGCAAAATTGCCTTGATATCTAAATGCAATATATATAGTTTGATCTGCAAAATCGTTTAATGGAATTTGAATTTTTTTCCAATTATCCGATATTTCGTTGCCCGAAAGTTTCTTTATTTCGGTAAAACTTGCAGGGTTATTGTTTGTGGTTGAAATCCAAATTCCGGAATAATAGTTATAACCGGGGTCTTGGGTATAAGACCAAAACTCAAGCATAAAGTCGCCTGTATTTCCAATAGCCATTGGCGGAGTAATCAACCATCCATCCTGATCTCCTGAACCATATCTATGAAATGCGTGCGCATTTCCACTATGATGTGGAAAATATTCATCAGTATTTCTTTGCCAGGTTACGGTACTTTCCGGTGTGGAATAGATACTCCAACAATAGGGTGGAAATACGTCGTCTTCAAAATCTTCCGTAAAAGGATATTGAGTAATAACTGAACAAACCACATTTTTTACTGTAATGGTTTTGGAATTATTCGCAGGAACGACATCCCCGGGAACGTTTACAGTTACTTTTATCTGATATGTTCCAGCCGCTGAAAGGTCTAAAGTGGTTGCAAAGGTAAAATTAGCCTGTTGCAAAGAGGGTATCGTGCCGGCAAAAGTTTCGGTGGCTTTTACCACGCCGTCTAATTCCAATATCATTTCAAAACCGGAGATAGCTTCGCTGCTGTTATTTGCTATAACCACCGAAACAGGCTCACTGTTGGTAAGGTTCATGCTCGCGCCTGCCGGCGGAGCGGTAATGGAAAACAATTCACCATCAACAAAACCGGAAAAATCAAGGATTCTAATATCATCTATAGCCCATGAATCTGCCCCCTGACCTGTATATTTGAATGCGACATAGATGGTTTGTCCGACATAATCGTTGCTTAATGATACTTCAATTTTCACCCATGTATCATTCGATATTTCATCTCCGGTAAGTTCTTTTAATTCCGTAAAGGTTGAAAAAGCAGGATTGTTTCCGGTAGTAGATACCCAAATTCCGGCGTATTCATGCCAATAGGCTCCCGGATTCTTTGACCAAAACTCAAGCACAAGATTTCCGGTGTTTGGAATCGTTAAGGGAGGAGTTACCAACCAACTCTCCTGTGGGTTTATGTCAAATGTAGCGCTCTGAAATGCAGATGCCTGACCGCTATGAGATCCTATGTAGGTTTCCGTATTTCTTATCCATGTATCGGTGTTTTTGTTAACCGTATATAAGAACCAGCAATCGGGCGGAAATGTTTCACCTTCAAAACCTTCCAATAATGGAAAATTGGTTATTGGTTCGCAGACTAAGTTAGTAGCCGTTATGGTTTTAGAATCGTTTTGAGCCATTTCATCACCGGGAACACTAACCGTTGCTGTGATGAAATGATCGCCTGCCGCCGAAAGATCTAATTTGGCAGCAAAGGTAAAACTACCTTGACTAAGAGAGTTGATTGAGCCTGTAAAGGTTTCGGTGGCAATGGGCGTTCCGTTGTGTTCCAAACTCACCGGAAAGCCGGTAATCGGGTCGCTGCCGTTATTTTTAATAATTACTGTAACCGACTCGTTGTTGGTAAGATTGATACTTGTACCTGCCGGTGGTTCTGTAATTGCCAACAGTTCGGCATCCACATAGTCAACAAAATCAAATACGGTAATATCGTCCAAATGTACTCCTCTACCCCAACCTCCTGTTCCTTCAAACCCAATGTAGTAGTCGGCAGATTTGTTAGGAAGCGCAATTATATGCTCTGTCCAATCGGCAATTTCTGTCGTGTATTCTTCCAATAGAGCCCATGCGCCACCGGAGGAAGTTTTGTAATATACTCTCAAAACATCCTGATCGCCATAATATGCCTGTTGCACATGCCAAAACTTCAACACCGGATTTGTTAAAGCACTGATGTTCAGTTGAGGTGTAGATAGTCTTGCTTTAGCGCCCGACCAATACTCCGGATAAAATATCGCCTTGAAAGCGCCGCTATGAGCAGTAGCAGGTAATCCGGTAGAAGCCGGTATAATAGACCATTCCACTTCGTGCCATAGCAGTTCTTGCTCCCAACACGCCGGCAAGTTTGTACCGTTGTTTTCAAAACCCTCCTGAAAGGGGAAAGTAGCCGCTGCAGGACATAAAAGCAAAGCATTGGATAAGCCGGCGCCGCCTTCTCCGGCACTGTTTTTGGCAACTACCTTGTAAGAGTAATTGCCCGGCATAGTGATCGTTTCCGCAAATGTGGTACCCGTTTGGTCGCTCGAAACTTTAACATTGTCGGGAAGCCTGTAAACGTCATACACAAGTCCTGTTGGCAAATAATAACCTCCGTGTAGTCCGGCAGTGGGCGCTACCCACGTTAGGGTTGCATTAAAATTGTTTACAGAGAATTGAACATTAGAGGGAACTGCAGGCACGTCGGGTCCAATCCAAACCTCAATATTTTCGGGTATCCCTTCCCCTATAACGTTAGATGCAACCACTTTAAAATTGTATAATCCATTTGAAGGCACCGTAACGGTATAGGTATCTGCGCTGCCCGGGGCAGGAGTGGGATGGGTATAAACAGGAATTGCCAAGTTGTTTTGATACACCGCCACTGAGGTAATTTGAGAAAGTGGCGTACCGCCGGCAGAGATGCTCGGATTGTTCCAGTTCAGTACGGCTGTCAAGGCTCCTACAGCGCCCGGAGTTGCCGTTAAATTGGTAACCGCTCCGGGAGCATCAGCAGGAATAGGGCTGTTTAATATACAAAACGACTCCACGTTTCTTCCTGCAGGAAATGTGCCCAGATTGGTAATAGCGCCTGTGGTTTTATTAATCTTGCGCCACGGCGTAGGACTACTGCTCATATTAATAATACGGGCGGCATGATACAACTCATTCGTTCCGCGATCTATGGAAAGATTTTGCATATACGCCAATTGATCAGGATAAATAGATATTTGATTAAAATTTCCATTCGATAAATTAATCGTACCAAATCTACTATCCGACGAATTAAAACTCAGGGCATAGCAAATACCGTCATTATCAATGGCTATTGTATAAACGCCCGACAGACTGCCTATATATGTAAAAGTACCCGTTTCAATGTCAAATTTACCGATATAGCCATATCCATAATCTGAGTACATACTAATGTACATTTCATTTGTAACAGGATTCCATGCCATAAATCCATCGTCAGCGCTTTCCCTGATAAGGGTAAACGCGCCGGTTACGGGGTCAATTTTCCCGAAGGAGTTGCTATAAGTATAAGGATTGTACGTAATCACATAGATATCGTCTCCCACTCGTTCCATAGATTGATATTCAACGGATATTTTAGCCAATGCGGGGTCGGTGTTACCCGGACTACCCACTGTTGTTTTATACACCGCCATCTCTGTTGCATTTGGACTTGTGGCATACAGTAAAGGAAAGTAGTCTCCTCTGAAATTTGTCAATTCGGAAGAATAATCTACCGCAGAGGTTGAAATTATCTCTCCGGGGTTTGGATTTCTTTTCGATACTTGTGCATATCCCACGCACAATAGCAGAAGCATTGTTGCAAATAATAATGAAAGTCTTTTCATTGTAAAAATTTTTAAATCAATAATTAATGTTTGAAATTTGGGTTGATATTTTGTTTTTTTTCTCTTTGTTTTTAAATATAGTAAGAAATAAAAAAGAAAGAGCGAAAATAAATATTTTTTATTCTGATTTTCAAATTAAGAAAAAAACACACAATTATACCCAATAGACGTTGCAGGCGCTCTCTCTACCGTTACGATATTACAACTTTGGTAATTTTGTATTTTCAAAAAATATATCTTTGCCACCCCAAAAAAAACAGGTATGTTACGTGGTTTTTTACTCATAATACTGATTGTTTTGCTCCCTTTTCAGCTCATTTCTAATGAGAAAGAATTTGTTGCTGATGAATATATTATGGAGCATATTACCGATACTTACGGATGGCATATTACGAGTTTCAAAGGTAATACAATTTCCATTCCTCTGCCTGTTATTTTGTTTCATGATGGAAAATTAGTTTGCTTCATGTCTTCAAAATTTCATCATGGTACTGAAGCCTATAAAGGTTTTGTACTCGGTTTTACAAAAAAAACAAAAGGAAAGATTGTTAAACTCCAAGGCGAGGATGCTAATCTTACAGGAAAACTTATCAAAGATAAAAAATATGAATGGAATACAGATTTTTTTGACATTTCAATTTCTAAAAATGTATGTGCATTATTTATAAGTATCTTTCTTATCTGTTGGATTTTTCTTTCTATAGCAAAAACTTACAAACGCAACCCGAACCGTGCTCCAAAAGGATTTCAAGGGATGCTTGAAGTAGTCATTCTTTTTGTGAGAGATGAAATAGCAATTCCATTAATAGGAAAATATAGATATCAAAAATTTTTGCCCTATTTGCTTACGTTGTTTTTCTTCATTTTGATAAACAATATAATGGGTTTGATCCCCATTTTCCCTGGTGGGGCTAATCTATCAGGCAATATTGCAATAACGATGATTTTGGCGTTAACTACTTTTTTCATTGTAACTTTTGCTTCTAATTTGCATTATTGGAAACACATTTTCAATCCACCGGGCGTGCCTTGGTGGCTCAAAATTCCGATTCCGCTCATTCCTTTTATCGAATTGGTGGGATTGTTAACAAAACCTTTTGTGCTGATGATTCGTCTTTTTGCCAATATAACCGCCGGACATATCATTGTTCTTGGATTTCTTGGACTGATCTTTATTTTTGGTGCCATGACGCCAACCGCGGGAATCCTTGTTTCTCCTATTTCTCTTATATTCTATATCTTTATGGGCGCAATAGAAATTTTGGTTGCTTTTATACAAGCTTTTATTTTTACACTACTCACAGCGCTTTATGTCGGGATGGCAATTGAAAATTAACTAATATTTTAATCATTAATCATTAAATAAATATATTATGACAAGTATGCTCTTATTACAAGCTGCCGCAGAAGCCGGAGAAGCAAAAAAAAAAATGTGCGCCGGTATTGGCGCAGGAATCGCTGCCGTTGGGGCAGGGATCGGAATCGGACAAATTGGGAAAGGCGCCGTTGAATCACTAGCTCGACAACCCGAAGTAGCCGGAGATATTAGAACTTTTATGCTGCTTACAGCCGCTTTTGTTGAAGGAGTTGCACTCTTCGGTATTGTGGTTTGCCTATTGATTGCCATTGCATAAAAAAGAGAATAGTATCTCAATTATAATGATTTGGAATGAATAAACTCAAGTTTTCATTCAGCAGTATATTATATACTGTGATGATATTCCTCCTCGGAATGTCTGTTGCCTTTTATTTCATTAAGCGACAAGATACTACGCCTAATGCTTATGATAAATTACGTGATTTAATCTATTATATTGATCACTATTATGTAGATAGTGTGAATCATGAACTGCTCTCGGAGGATGCCATTCGCGGCATTTTAGAGCATTTAGATCCCCATTCCACGTATTCGGATGCCGAAGAAAATAAGACACAATCCGAACTGTTGGAAGGCGCTTTCGAAGGGATTGGTGTGCAGTTTAATATTATGAATGATACGATTATGGTAATAGCTGCTATCGCAGGAGGACCATCAGAAAAAGTAGGCATTAAAGCAGGAGACCGAATCATTAGTGTAAACGACGAATCGGTAGCAGACATTGGGATTACTAATGAAAAAGTGTTTAAATTGTTGAGAGGAAAAAAGGGAACACTAGTAAAAATCGGAATTTTAAGACCTGAAATAACCGGAATTTTAGAGTTTGAACTTGTAAGAGATGTTATCCCCACACACACTCTAACCTCTGCTTATATGATCAAAAAGAACACGGGATATATTAAGATTGACCAGTTTGGAGCGCATACTGCTGAAGAATTTACAGATGCTTTACTAAAACTGATTCCAATGGGAATGCAGAAACTTATTTTAGACTTGCGGGGCAATGCCGGCGGTTATTTGGATGCAGCTTTGAAAATTACAGATCATTTCCTGTCCGAGCAAGAACTGATACTATCGGTTAAAGGATTGAATACTAAGCCTGAAAAATACTATGCTTCCGGAAATGGAATTTTCAAAGAGGGAGAACTTACTGTTTTAATTGACGAATTTAGCGCTTCCGCCAGCGAAATATTAGCAGGAGCTATTCAGGATAACGACCGTGGCACAATTATTGGAAGACGCTCATTTGGAAAAGGATTAGTGCAACGCCCTTTTAATTTTTCAGACGGTTCGCAGGTACGCCTAACAGTTTCACGATACTATACTCCAAGTGGTCGCTGTATTCAAAGAGATTACAATAAAGGAAGCGTCGCCTACTATGAAGAAATGTTTCAACGCATAATAAATGAGGATGACTCTGTAACTACAGTAACCGACACAGTTCCTGAAAATGAATACCGTACAAAATCGGGACGTATTGTGTATGGCGGAGGCGGTATTACTCCAGATATTATTGTGCCTCACGAAAAAAGAATCCATTCTGATCATTTTTACAAAACACTCAACCATACTATGCTCATTCAATTTGCCTTTAATTATGCTAATCAAAATAAAATATTGTTAATGAATAGATACCCATCTGCTGAGGATTTTATAAAAAAAATGAATGTAAATGATGAAATTTTGAAAGAGTATTTACAATTATATGCACGGAAGAGCGCCCAAAGTATTCCAATTTTTAATGCAGAAGAAAGTAAAATACTGTGTTTATGGCTAAAAGCTTTTATTGGAAGAAATTTATTTCAAGATGAGGCGTTTTATCCGATTATCAATACAATAGATGAGGTGATTAGAGAAGCAAGTAAAGATTTTTGATTTATTGCAATAATATCGGTGTTTATATGTTAAATCTGCGTCATTTGTGTGCTAAAAACTTTTTTATGAAAAATACTGTAATTCTGTTCGTTGCCTTGCTATCTTTAATAATCTCCTGCAATGAAAATAATAAGCCAAAACCTGTAAAACAGGAGGAAACAATCTCAATTTCAGTTCCTCTATTCAATTCCGATTCGGCATATTTTTTTGTGAAAATGCAAACCGATTTCGGTCCCCGCGTACCCAATACAGAAGCGCATAATAAATGTGCACAGTTTCTACAAACACAATTGGAGAAATATTGCGATAAAGTATTTGTTCAACCTTTTGTTACACATACTTTTGATGGTACAAAGATAAACTGCAAAAATATCATTGGTTCTTTTGCCTTAGAAAACCCGAAACGAATCTTACTTGCATCACACTGGGATTCAAGACCTTTTGCAGACAGCGACCCTAATCCTGCAAACAGGGACAAACCAATTGACGGTGCTAACGACGGCGCAAGCGGCGTGGGCGTTCTGTTAGAGATTGCCCGCCAATTGAAAGAAATAAATCCGGAAATAGGAGTAGATATCATCTTTTTCGACGCGGAAGATTGGGGAACCCGAAGCGGGAATAATGAATCAGGAGATTGGTGGTGTCTCGGATCGCAACACTGGGCTAAGAATCCTCACATTGCCAACTACAAGGCAGATTTTGGTATTTTGTTGGATATGGTAGGCGCTCCAAATGCAAAATTCTACCAGGAAGAGATATCGATGCACTTTGCTTCACAAATTGTTGCCAAAGTTTGGAGCAAAGCCTATCAATTAGGATATAAAGACTATTTTATTAATACAGGCAGTAACGCAATTACTGACGATCATCTTTATGTAAACAGAATTGCTAAAATTCCAATGATCAATATTATTCATCAAGATAATACTACCGGTACAGGATTTGTTTCCACTTGGCACACCTTGCAAGATAATATATCTAATATTGATAAACACACATTATTTGTGGTAGGAACTACGGTATTGTCAGTGGTTAATGATTAATAAATTAATCTTAAGTTCGGCTGATGCAGAGCATCAGCCGAACTATTACATTTATCCGTTAAATACGGTATCCAATCCTACCCCACGCACTTGCGCCACGCTGTACGCATCGCGCATCTGCGCCAATGCATTGATGGTAGCTTTTACTACGCTGTGAGGGTTTGAAGAGCCTTTCGACTTGGATAAGACGTTACTCACTCCAACAGTTTCAAAAACAGCACGCATGGCTCCTCCGGCAATAACTCCGGTACCGGGCGCAGCGGGTTTCATAAATACCAACGAGCCGCAATATTTTCCTTCGGCAGCATGCGGAATAGTTCCTTTATATACAGGAACGCGGATGATATTTTTCTTGGCGTCGTCAATTCCTTTCGAGATGGCGGAAGAAACTTCCTTCGCTTTTCCCAAACCGAATCCTACTAATCCTTTTCCATCACCCACAACAACGATGGCAGAGAAACTGAAGGTGCGTCCCCCTTTGGTAACTTTGGTTACTCTGTTCACTGCAACTAAACGATCTTTTAATTCTTCGATCTCGGCTGCTTTTATTCTTTTGATTTTTAAACTTGACATAACTG